>JBFMBP010000122.1 GCA_040755155.1 Candidatus Omnitrophota bacterium
TTGAGGTTCTTGCAAAAATGGTATAATTTTCTTTTCAATTCTCCCCCCAAGCTTGGGGGGAGTTAGAGGGGGGTTGATTTTGTTAGACTTATCTCAACCCCCTAACCTCCCCCAAGCTTGGGGGAGGAATAATATAGTTTTGCAAGAGGCTCATTTTTTTAATCGATAAATTCGTATAACCATATCCGCTCGAGGAAACGTCTTCTCCCACATCTTCTCGAATTCCGTTAATTGAGGAACCAATTCGGCGTACTCGTTCGTTCCCGCAAAAAGCGCTTTGTAATTGGGAATCTTTTCGGGAGCGGTGGATTGAATGGCGACGATCTTATTGGCGCGAAGCAGAAATAGCCGATGGCGCAAATCCTTGATCCGTTGTTCGGGGGATATCCATTGAACGGAGTCCACCGATTCGAAGAGATAGAGATAATCCCAATTTTTCCCCCCCATTCCATCCGCCTGAATTTTATTCAGCCCCGCGATGAGATAAAAACTGATAGCAGGAGGGTGCAAAATGTCGTGCGCCGCTAGAAAAGCGATGTGATCGGCGGGAGCGATGCGATCGGCGATCGAGCGCATGGGAGCAAGATGAATATCGCTTTGGGAAACATGCGGCTTCTTCATCTCTCCATATTGATAAAGAACGCATGACCCAGCGATGATCGCAGTAATCCCAACCGCTGCCCGCCCCATCCATAGTTTTTGTTTCGCCCATAGGAGGAGAACGGCGCAGATAGCCTCACCCGTGAGAACAAAAAAGAATCCCATTGGAATGAAGATGAAGCGGATATCCTTCATAGGATGAAAAACGGCGGCGAGAAAGTGGATCAACAATCCAGCGGCGAAAGGATTTCCCAGACGCAATCGCGGCGAAAGGATCGCGCCCGCCGCGACCACGCCCAGGCAAAGGAAAAACAACGCCGGAATGGGGAAATAGGCGAAGGGAATCAGGCGGGGGTAATGCCAAAAGCTCGATAACCTAAGCGGCGCGCGGGCGGCGGGGTTGTTGAGCGCAAAGCCGATCAAGCCTTCCATCTTGTGGGAAAAGTCCGGGATAAGCCATAAAACGAACAACGCAATAGGCAGACCGAATAATAAAGCGTCCGCTTTCGTCGCTAGCCGTCTAATGTGAAATCCAACTTGCGCCGTCCGGGTCAGCGTAACGGCGGCGAAAGTCAAAACGGCGAAATTGTATTTGAAAAAAAATAGTAGAGCCATTATGAATCCGGCGGCCGCCGCTCGGCGTATAGTCAAAGGCTTCTCTTGCGGAATCAACGCCAACATAGAAGCGGATAGAAACAAACCGGGCAATTCGCTCATGATCCCCGCCGCTTGCTGGATCGCCAGAGGAGAGCAAGTAAAAAGCCCCCACGCCGCCGCGCCCGCTGCCAGTTTGAAAATCGACGCCTCGTCCTGCGATTGCCGCCGCAACGATTCCCCGCCGAGGATATAAAAGAAAATCAGCAGCGGCGTCCCCGCATAAGCGCACAGCGAGATCAGACGCGCCGCCGCCAAGGAGGGGCCGAAAAGGAGAAAAAGTCCTCCCGCAATCCACGAATGCAGAAAAGGCCAAACTACCTGCTCGTGAGTATGAAGCCAGAATTGAAGGATATCGCCATGCCGCAGGTCGCGCCATATATTCGCTCCCCAGGCGCAGCGTTCGAAGCCGTCCCAAGACGCCATACCCCCATGCCGGATGGAATAACAATATATCCAAAAGGCCAGGAGAAATGTCCAGACGGTTATTCCCGCCGCCGCCCAGCGAAGGCGATTGCATGAATTGCGGATCATGAATTTTCCAACCTTGGACGGCGCGTCTCCGCCGTCCGAGCATTTAAATCGCTTTTTCCCCGAATTCTACTGGTTGTATGGCATTCTCTCATGTTACATTATCCAGCGAAAGAACGTTACGCTAAATGCAAAGTCGTTTTTGCGTCCGGTTTGTATTGGGGGGAAAGAAAAGCGGCGTTAAACTACGTCTAAAATCGAGGGAGAGGATAAAAATGAGCATCGAAGAACGAACCGAGAAATTCCGCAACGATTTTATTCGCCTTCGCGATGAGATCGGCAAAGTAATCGTGGGCGCCGAGGAGATCGTCGACGGAGCGTTGATCTGCCTTTTCGCCGGGGGGCATGCGCTGTTGGAAGGCGTACCCGGATTGGGGAAAACTTTGCTAGTGCGGACGATGTCGCAAGCGCTGGATTTGAAATTTTCCCGCATCCAGTTCACGCCGGACCTGATGCCCGCCGATATCATCGGCACTAACGTTATCGATCAGGGCGAAGATGGACGGCGGAATTTTCGCTTCGAAGCGGGACCGGTCTTCGCCAACGTCGTTCTGGCCGACGAAATCAACCGCGCCACCCCGAAAACCCAATCCGCGCTTTTGGAAGCCATGCAGGAGCATCGAGTAACGGCGGGAGGTAAGACGTATACGCTGGAAGAGCCATTCGCCGTACTCGCAACGCAAAATCCCTTGGAAATGGAAGGAACCTATCCGCTGCCCGAAGCTCAGCTGGACCGGTTTCTGTTGAAACTGAGCGTCGAGTATCCCTCGCGGGAAGAACTGACGGAAGTGTTGATCCGCACGACGGATAAACTGGATCCCGCGCCCCAGCGGATCATGACCGGCGAGCAGGTGAATGAGATGCGCGCCCTTTGCCGCGAGGTGCCTATCGCCTCCCACGTTCGCGATTACGCCGTACGCTGCGTTTTGGCGACGCATCCCGGCGGCGAATTCGCAACGGATATGACCAATCGTTTCGTCCGCTACGGCTCCAGCCCGCGGGGCGCGCAAGCGTTGATTCTTTCCGGCAAGATCAAGGCGCTTTTGGATGGGCGTTATAACGTCAGCTTCGACGATATCCGCTCGTCGGTAAAACCAGCTCTCCGCCATCGCCTCATCCTCAATTTCGAAGGCGAAGCGGAAGGATTGACCAGCGACCGGCTATTGGATGACCTCCTCGAAAAAGTAGAATCGGTGCATAAACCGGCGTTAGCTTAAAAAAACGAAAGCGACAAGGAGACAAGTCCCCCTGTAGGGCGGGCTAAAAGCGAAGCGTAGCCAGAGGCGACTCTCATAGGAAAGAGCGAATCAATGCCGGGTTATTTCATTACGGTCGAGGGAATCGAAGGCGCCGGGAAGACGACCATCGTCAAGCGGTTGACTAATCTCTTGCAAGAGATGGGGCATCCCTGCGTCAGCTGCCGGGAGCCGGGGGGAACGGAAGCGGCGGAATTGATCCGCAACCTTTTGCTTGACGCCTCGATTCCGCTCTATCCCGAAACGGAATTGCTGTTGATGGAAGCGGCGCGCGCCCAGCTGATGCGGGAAATCGTATTGCCCTCTCTGGAAGCGGGGAAGATCGTCTTGCTGGATCGGCATGGCGATTCCACGCTCGCCTATCAAGGATTCGGACGGGGTTTGGAAGCGGATTCCATTCTTTGGCTGAACCGGTTCGCGGCGAACAGGCGCTCTCCCGACTTGACGCTGCTTTTGGATGTCGATGTTCGCATGGGTTTGGCGCGGACCCGAAAACGCAATTCGCCCTCCGCCGCTTCCGACCGCTTCGAGTCGGAAACGATCGAATTCTTGGAACGGGCGCGCCAAGGTTTTTTAAGCATGGCGAGAAATGAGCCGGAACGGTTTTGCGTCGTTTCTACTAATGTAGGAGAGGAAGAGATGTGGGCGCAGACCGAGCGCGCCGTTTTGGATCGGCTTCAAAACTTGGGAGTCGTTGCAAAGGGCCTATAGTTTTTCAACCCAATTATCCTTGAACGTCAACAGAATCGCCCAATCCTTCTACAGAGGCTGTCACGGCTTGCGCCGATTGTTGAACCGTGTTGGTTGCTTGTTGTTTGACCAATTCTTGCGCCTGTCCCATTACTTTTGTAAGCAACAGGCCCATCAAAGATTGAGCGTTTAACGCTTGGGATAATGCGCTGATGTTCATATCCATACTCATTTTCTTAAACCCCGCTTTCGGAGTTTTTCCCGTTTCCATTATCGGCATATACTCCCCAAAACTTAACATTCAGTATGGAACATTTTTTTACTTTTCCCAGCGGAGTAGGCAGGATAGCAAGGATAAAGTGTATTTCTACCCTTGAAACACCCCTTATTTTTTATCATTCATCGAGCCTCTTGCAAAATTCCATTATTCCTCCCCCAAACCTGGGGGAGGTTAGGAGGGGGTTGTCTTAAGTCTATTAAAATCAACCCCCCTCTAACTCCCCCCAATCTTGGGGGGAGAATTAAAAAGCGGATTTTATGAATTTTGCATGAGCCTCATTCATCATTTAAAAAAAGTTTTTCTCCGTGAAATCCAATATCATCCGTGAAATCCGTGATTCGAAAATTTCGTGGGATTCGAGCCTTTTCGTGGATTCGTGATTCAAAAACGCGGAATGGCGGGGTGGCAAAGGCAAGGTTTTTTCTGCCCTTGCGATAACCAGACGCGTTTTAGATGGAAAAGTCAAATTAAGGAACGATTTTTCGCTCAACAATATTGAAAGAAACCGTTATAATGGATTAAACAATAGTATAGCTGAGAATTTTTCCACTGATGCGAAGGAAAGCATCGCGAAATCGTTCTCCAGCCGATACGAAGAGAGTAGGAAGCGCCGCGCTAAGAGCGATGAGAAATCCAAGTTGGAAGATATTGTCGATCGGTTGCCTGGAAATGAATCTTTTCTGGGGCGAGATGGCGCCGGTTCGGGAATCGTCGTGCACTTCGATGTTGATCGAAGCTGGTTCGCGGCGCATTATCGTAGATCCAGGATTGGATTCAACGGATCGTTTCCAGACCGTTCTGGACCGCCGGTCCGGGTATAAGCCGGAGGATATCGATACTGTTTTTCTCACGCATTTTCATAAAAATCACCGGCGTTCGCTTTGGCTGTTCAAATCTTCGGTTTGGCTGATGTCCCGCGCCGAAATCCGCTGGTGGATGAAGCGGGAGGATGCGGCGGATGAGGATAAAGATTTTCTCGCCCGCATCGTTCCTTTTGAAGAGCATACGCTTCCCGGCCTCCAAATGTTGGCGACGCCAGGCCATACGCACGGTTCGGCCTCGTTGATGTTCGAAACGCGGGAGGGGATGGTCGTCGCGGCGGGTGACGCCATTTTGACCTTCGACCATTTCGACGCCCGCGAACCGGCCGCTGAGGCGGAAGACCCCAAAGAAGCGCGCCGCTCCATCGACCGCATCGCCAAGATCGCCGACGTCGTCGTCCCCGGCCACGATAATTATTTCGTCATCTAACTCGCGGTTTCTTCCATCCGTTTTTTCCTCTGCAATAGGAGAAACATTGTGAAGGAATCGCGGGGCTTCCACTCATCTTTTTTATTCAAAACGTTATAAGATGTTATTGCCGCTTTTTCTTGAACAAGAATGAGACGAATGCGTCGAGAGCGATTCTCCGCTTTGAACGATAATCCATGAAAACAAAGCCCAATCTTCTCATCGTCTGGCACGCCGCCCTCTTTCCTTCTTACCGCAAGCCCTTTTGGCTTTTGCAGCAGGATTATGGATGGAACGTCCATTTGCTGACGTCGAAAAGCTGGCGCCAGGCGCTTCCGGAATACACCCGCTTCCAGAAAGCGCCGGAGGAACCGATTTCGCTGCATATCCATCGCGCCTGGTTCAAATTTCACGGCGCTTTTCACGTTCTGCCCGCCTTTCCTTGGATTTTTCACCGCATCCAACCCGACGCCGTCTTCGCGATAGAGGAGCCTTTTTCCTTCATGGGGTGGCTCTGCGCATATTGGACCCAACGGCGCATCCCCCGGATTCCCCTGATTCTTTATTCGTATCAAGACATCTACAAGCGCTATCCTCCTCCTTTTCAATGGATGGAAAATTACGTCTTTCGCCATGCCGATCGCATAATGGTTTCCAGCGCTCTCGGCGGGATGGTCTTGCAGCAGAAGGCATATCGGGGCTTATGGGACGTTCTGCCCACCGCCGTCAACTTGGAGCGTTTCACCTATCGCAGGCCGCATTTTCAAAATCCACTTTTTACGCTGGGCTATGTTGGCCGCTTAACGGAAGAAAAGGGCATTGAAGATTTGCTATGGTCGTTAGTCGACCTGGACGACGCCGTACGGCTGCGGCTGGTGGGCGATGGACCCGCTCGCCATCGCCTTGAAGTGCGCGCCAGGGAATTGGGCGTCCGCGAGCGGATCGCGTTCATCAATCCGGTTTCCCACGAAGACCTTCCGGCGCTCTATCACGATTTCGACGCCTTGGTTCTGCCTTCCCGCACAACGCCATGCTGGCGGGAGCAATTCGGGCGCGTTTTGGTGGAAGCGATGGCCTGCGGCGTTCCCGTCATCGGCTCCGACAGCGGAGCGATTCCGGAAGTGATCGGCGACGCGGGATTGATCTTCCCCGAAGGGAACAGCGCAGCGTTGGAGGATAAAATCCTCCTGCTGCTGCGCGATCAAAAACTGCGGGCGGATTTATCCCTGCGGGGCCGCGTGCGGGTGGAGCATCAATATTCGGCGGAATGCGTCGCCCGGCGGTTGCATCAACACTTGAGCGAGGTTTGCGCCCATGCGCGTCCTGCTTAACGCCCTTTCCATAACCAACCGCAGCGGCACGGGGCGCTACGCCTGGGGATTGATTCATGGATTCGTTCAAAATCGTTTCGCCGATCTCGACCTGCATGTTCTCGTTCCCTCGGATTTCCTTCCCCCCGAACGCTGGCGCAACGCCGAGGGCGTCAATTTTATCTCCATTCCAATTCGCTCGGCGGGCCAGCGCTTTTTTTGGGAACAATGGCGTTTGCCCAATCTTGTAAATCATATCCAACCGGATGTACTTCATTCCCCCGCGTTTTTAGCGCCATTCTTAAGAAAGATAAACGCCGCCCAAATAGTAACCATCCATGACATGGCGTTTCGGACATACCGCCAAACGATTCCCTTATGGCGTCGGCTTTTTTACAGCTGGGCGATTCCGGCCTCGATGCGGCGCGCGAGTATTGTCATTACGGATTCCCGCGCCATAGCGCAGGAACTATCGACATCCCCGCGGCCATTGCCGCGCCTGCGCGTCATTCCAATTCACCTGGGTGTGGATCGGGAAACCTTTCATCCCAATCCGCAACCGCAGGATGCAGCAGTGGCGAGGAGTTACGGTCTGGAATCCCCCTACATCCTCGCCGTAGGAACGATGGAGCCGAGAAAAAATCTATCCATGCTCGCCGAGGCGCATTCCCTTGCTCAAAATAGCGGATTGAAAGCGGAATTGGTCTTAGCGGGGCGCTATGGATGGATGGTGGATGCGGAACGCTTCCGCCGCCCCGGCGTTCGTCTGATCGGTTATGTTCCCGATGATTCCCTTCCCGCTCTCTACCGCTGCGCCGTTGCGTTAGCCGCTCCTTCATGGTATGAAGGATTTGACCTGCCCGCGCAGGAAGCGTTGGCTTGCGGGACATCCGTGATCGCTTCCGATATTCCCGTTCACCGGGAAACAATGAACGATGGCGTGCTCTTTGCGCCGCCGAACGATCGGGAAGCATGGGCTAAGGGATTATGCGCCGTTGAGAAGACGAGCAAGCCTACCCGCCTCTCTCCGATTCGCGGCTGGGACGAGACGGCGCGGGAAACCCGTAAAGTCTATGAAGACGCCATGGCGTAGGCGGAAAGGTTCGTAACTCAAGTTATGCACTTTCATTTCCTCGCCCTCTGGGAGAGGATTAAGGTGAGGGGATATTATCTTAATGCGATCATTCCTCAGCCAACTTCTCCATTTACTCTTAAGAATTCTAAACGGCAAATTCAAAGTATGTGACATTACGGCTTTCGCACGCCAAAATCCCTGATGCTGTGAATGGCTTTCGCATCGTCTCCTACCAATTCCGCAATCAATTGATACTTTCCTTCTTGATTTGGAAAAGGAATAGAAAATGTAAGTTTTTTCTGACCGAGCGGATCCACTTCGCATACTTGCGATTGTTCGCCGATATATTCATCTCCGCGTTTGATTTGCAGGCGTACGATTCCCTGCCATTCGTCATAGAGATCGTTGATAACGGAAATGGAAACATCCTTCTTATCGCCGGGCAAAACGCTTTCATCCCAAAAATCAATCATCAAACCAACGGGCGCAAAGGCGTCCTTGACGTATTTCAGAAAATACGGCTCCCACTTCAGTTTCTCGATATCAATGAAATTGTCGCTGGTCGCCCCCGCTACTGGCCGTTCGATTCCTCCCGGACGCGAGTAGCCCAATCCGCAGAAATGCATAACGGCGGCGCAGGCGCGATGACCCCGCCAGAATTCCGTCTTGGCGGCTAAAAGCCGGGCGTAGATTTCGCGGCGTTGCTCCGCCGTGGAATCGGGACCGAGAAGATTCTGGTAGACTTTGCGCGTTAAACTGGTTTCGGAACCGTCGCGATTAAGCCACAACCAGCCGTACTCGTTCAAAATAATGGCGTTCGAATGCTCTTTTTGATTGTCGCGCACCGATGGTTTTCCCGTCATCTTCGCCAGTTCGCTCATGCGAAACGGCTTGTTTTGAAAATGATCGCTGATGAAGAAATAGGGATGGCATTCCAGCGAATCGCCGGGGGCCTGCGGCGTTCCCCAACCGTTGTCCCAAGGCCGTTGCGATAGGTCCAAATGGCGTACGGCGTTGAGCGCCTTTCCCGTCTCTTCGGTCACGGATTCGTTTTGCGCGTCCCAAACGACGACGCAAGGGTGATTCCAACGCTCTTGCATCCATTCCGTATATTCCTTCGCAATCGCTTCACTCTTCAATTCTTGCGACCATTCGCTCAAAGACCATATCGGAAATTCGTCTTGAATCAGAAAGCCGGTTTCGTCGGCGATGTCATACCAGAATTCGGGCGGAAATCCAATGCAATAGCGAATGGAATTCCAATGCATGCCTTGGAATTTTTCGTGCAGTTTTTTCACCCACTCCTTGCGCCAAGGAAGATCGCCGCGCGCCGCATCTTCAAAGAAACGGTAAATGCAAACGTTCGTCCCGCGCATGAAATAGGGCTTGCCATTCAAAATGGCGCGTCCCGTTTGCGGATCGAAACGGAACGAACGCATTCCAAAGCGCGTCTTCATCGAATCGTGGCCGGAATTCAATTCCAATTCGTAGAGAAAAGGCTCTTCGGGAGACCATAGGCGGGCATTTTCCAGCGGAATGCGAAAATCGATCGCGCCTTGCCCATTCGCATCCAAGCGCTGTTTCGGCGATTCACCCGACGCCGCCAGCTGGCCGCTCTGCGCTTCGCGAATGGCGTACGTCAAAGAGATATCCAGCGCCGGCCCCTTATTTTCCACAACGGCTTGAACTCGAACCGACTTCGACTCGATATCGGGCGCAGTCTGAACGCGCACGATATAGGGCGTTCCCGACAAAATCAATTCGACCGAATCGTAAATTCCAGGAATATATTTGTATTTTTCGAAATCCCAGCCATTAGGCATGGATTTGGGAACCGAATCCAAATAGGCGCCGACGCGGATGATTAAATCGTTCTGCGCACCATTTCCTTTGAGCAACTTGCGAACGTCCAAATAGGCGGGAGTGAAGCAGGGAAGATGCTCGCCGGCGAATTCGCCGTTCAAATATACTTTGGTTCCAAACATGGCTTTATGAATCTTCAATATCGCCGTCGCGGGAATTTCGCCATCAATGCGAAAAGAACGATGATGCCAAAACGCTTCGCGGCGGGCGCTCTTCACGCCCACCTCGAAAAAATCGGGAGAGCTCTTATCTACAAGTCCAGGAACGGGAACCCGATAAGGAAATTGTTCGGGAATGGCGTCGAGGCCGCCTTCGGCTATATCCCAGATTCCGTCCAAGTTTACAATCTGCCGCAGAGCGCCATCCGCATGAGAGAAAGGGGATATAAAAATCGTTATAGAAAAGGTTAGGGGCAAAAGTAAAACAAATCGAAATTTTGGAATCGGCTTCATTTTCATTTACCTGTTTATGAAAGTGGTTATGATTATATCCTGCTAAAGGATCGCTTATTATATTTCCATTTATCAAGAAAGAACATGCGATGTTGCGCTTGAGTTTTGCTTTTATTATTTTGAGTTTTTCATTGAATTCGGCTTTCAGCGGCGACTACCGGGCGGCCATATTTGACGAACCGGAACTCCCTGTTGAAGGACAGGCTACTCCCGCGAAGACTTTCATAGACGTTTTCGCCGAGGAGGGCGTCGCGTCGGACGTCCTCAACGCCGATCGTTTGTCCGATGCAGGTTTGTTCAACGCCGAACGATATCAACTTATAGTTGTCCCCACCGGCGCTTCTTTTCCTTTGAGCGCGAAAGATTCTCTCCTCGCATTCTTGCGGCAGGGCGGAGATATGCTTTGCTGCGGCGGCTATGCTTTCGATGCGCTATGGATGCGCGAAAACGGACAATGGATCTCTTATAAAACCTATTGGGAACAACAACTGGAGCGGGCGCGCGATCCCCAATTCTCCCTTGTTCCAAACGGCGGCTTCGAAGAGCGGCGCAGCGGCTGGACGGCCTCGAATCCGGCGGATTGCAGGATTTCTGAAGACAGCCCCTATTCCGGCCGCTATTGCGCTCAAGTAATCAACGCCGCCACGGGGGGCGGGGCGCGTTGGGAAAAAGAACTGTCCGTCAAACCGGGCGAAAATTACTTGATTGGCGCTCAGGTTAGAACCGGGGATTTTCAAGGAACGGGATACGGATATTTGGCCGTATATCAATACGGCGCGAATGGAAATTTATTGCAATTCGTCGATTTCGCCCAGTTCTGGCGAGCGCAGGATTGGCGGCGCCATGAGAAATTGTTGACCGTCGACCGCAGAGCCGTCAAAGTTATGTTTTACGGCGGTCTTTATCAAGCGACGGGAACGCTGTGGTTTGACGATGTTACATGCGCGCCCATGGCGAAGGAAGAAAAAATCAACGCCCATTACGGCAATCCCCAAGACGGCTTAATCGTCGATGCTTCTCAATTGACGTTATACAGTCCCGATCAGTTATTCGCGGGCGCGACATTGAAAGCGTCGCCCTATCTGGCGGAATTGGGAGATTGGTCTTCTCCCGGCGAAACGAGCGGCTTCGAAGCGACGGCGCAGTTGCGGCATAACGCCCGATGGATTCCTTGGATCATGGTTCAAGACGAGCGAGGCCATGACGCGGGCGCTGCGGGCGCGTTTGTCGAGCATTATGCTGGGCCTTATTTTCGTTCCCGCTGGGCGTTGTTTGGAGCGACGAACCGCGACCTATTCGCTGGAGCGCAAGGGCGGCGTTTATTGGCCGCCACCCTTCATCGATTGCGCGCTGGAACGATGATTCAATCATTAGCATCGGATTATGCGCTCTATCGCCAAGGAGAGAGGGCTTCCATTCAAGTCAAAATTCATAATATCTCCAACCAGCCGATTCAGGCGTCATGCCAGTTGTCGTTTTCCGCGCCGGACGCCGAACTTGATCCCGCCGCGTTTTCATCAGACATTCGCTCCGTCTCCCTGCCGAGGAACTCTTCGCAGACGCTGGATTATTCTTTGACGATTCCCGAATCGGCGCCCGATTTCGTGACGATCAAAGCGACAGTGAAGGAAGAAAATGGCTTCCAGGATTGGATGGAATCCGGCTTTTGCGTTGCCAGCGAAAAGACCATGCAAAAAGGAACGCGCATCCGTTTTCGCGATAACGCTTTCGAAATTGCATCGGCGGAAGCTTCGCCGCGCCGGGCTTATATATGGGGAACGGATACTTACGGCAATATGTTCCAATCTCCCTCCCAATCGCCGTTGACATGGTTTCGCGATATGCAAACGATGCGGGACAACGGATTGCACATGTTCGAAAATTTGCAATTCATCGCCCCGCAATACCAATATTCGAAGACGCAATGGCGGCAGATGGATGGCATTATCCAACTATCCCAACGCGTTGGATTGCCTTATATGGCGGGTCTGTTGATCGGCCAGAACGTCGTCGTCGATGACGCCGTTTTGAATCAGCAAGCGGAAATGTGCCGCCAATTCGCCGCGCGTTATCGCCAAGTCCCCGGTTTGATTTATTACTTGAACGGCGATTTCCAATTGCAACTGAAAGACTCGCCCGATATCCGGCGGTTATGGAACGATTTTCTGCGCCAGCGATACGAGAACGACGACGCATTACGCCAAGTGTGGGGCCGACAGTCATCAAGCGCCATGCTAGAGAATATTCCCGTTGCCGATCACGCCGCGCAATCATGGTACGACGTAAAGGCGAAAGACCTGAACGAATTTAAAGCGCAGCTGATGAAGCGTTGGATTGGCGCGCTCTGCCAGGCGATTCGAAAAGAAGACGGCGAGCATCCCATCACCAGCGAATATTATCAACGCCCCTATTCGGGCATCGATCTGCGTCTGACGATGGACGGAATGGATGCAGCCAATTTCGGCTATTTCGACCGTCCGGCCATCGACATCGCCCGGCTGATGGCAACAATCAAATGGAACGACATGCGCCTCTACGGCAAAACCGTCAACATCGGCGAATTCGGCGTGAAAACGCACGACGCCTGGACGGTGGAGCGCGGAGGAACGCATTATCATATCCGCCGCACTCCCGCAGAGCAGTTGCGCTTGTTTTGGTGGGTAGCTCATGCGGCGTTGTCGCTGGGCGCAACCAAAATCCAAAACTGGTGTTGGAGCGATGATGCAGACTCCATTTTCCCGTGGGGTATCGCTTGGAGAAACCCCTCGCGCCCCAAACCGGCGGCCTTGCTGTATCGCAACCTTCGCTTGTTGGCGGAGCAAATGCCGCCGGAATATGCGCCCGCCGATATCGTCTTCATGATGCCGGACCATTGGCGGCTGGGCGCGCCGGAAAATACCGCCCATACCTCCTTGCTCAACGCCTTGGAATGTCTCCTAGCCGCCAATTCGCCTTACGACGTAATCGACGAATCGCAACTCTCCCGCCTGGCGTCGCGCCCGCCGCGTTTGTTAATCGCGCCATTGGCTTACGCTCTTGCGGATGAAACTGTTCGGGAATTGATCCAATTGGCCGAGAAAGGCGCCCGCGTTTATCTCTCCGGCGATCCCAGCGTTAATCCTTTAGGACGCAGAGAAGCGCAGAGGTTAGAAGATATATGCGGCGTTCGTTATGAAGGCGTTTCGGATCACGCGTCGGGACTGCCCTTCGTCCGCGTAACGCCAACGCGAGCGAAGCTGGTGGAAAATCTCGCGGGCTTGTCCCTATACCGATGCCAACGGGGATCGGGCGAAGTCTTCTTCACGCCGGAACCATGGGAAACCTTCCCCGGCAAGGATTTGTTCGTAGCGGAACCAGAAATCACGGCC
The DNA here is from genome assembly GCA_040755155.1 of Candidatus Omnitrophota bacterium. NCBI lineage: Bacteria > Pseudomonadati > Candidatus Omnitrophota > Candidatus Omnitrophota bacterium. Next base: position 13,310 of record JBFMBP010000122.1, read on the forward strand.
TCGACCCGCGCCAATCTTTATTTAAGTTTACTACCCTTAGCGGGAATCGAAACGCCGTTGACGATTCATGCCTCTGCGGGAGTATGGCGCAGTGTAGCAACGCCCAGCGGCGAACATCGTTGGATCTCTCTTTTCCCGCGCTCGGTCATCGAGGGAAAAGTCTCCGTCGAAGCCGCCTTCGCGCAACATCGCTTGCGCTGCGATTTTCAAGAAGCCATTCCGGCGGGCGTCTTAATGGATAAAGAAAGCCAATTACTAGCGGCGTCGGGAAGCGGCGCTCTTTTCATTGATTCCATGCGCATAATCCAAGGCGGCGGACCATGGATCGTTATGAGTTTGGATAAACAATCCATCGCGCAATCGCAATCCTTATTAATTAGTTCCATCGAAAAAGGCCGAATATGGTGGTCGAGCCAAGCCTCCGGTTTGTCGGTCTGGGCCATTCATTGGAATGAAGGAAAAATCGTCAGCATTGCGCTTCCCTCGCCCCAATCCGCCGATGGAGGATGGGCCATCGGCGCGCAGCCTAACGAATTATATTTAGTCGCATCCGAAATCAACCAGCCGATTCAATTGGAACGTCTGCAAAGATGGTTCGACGAATCGCCGGATTCCTCTAACGTTAAAGGATGGCGTTCGAATGAATAAGTCATATTACGGAAGAAGAAGAGGCAGCAGCCGCGCGCATATCCGGTCATCTTCCATTACCATTGAAGTCTGCGCAAATTCGGTGGAATCGGCCCAGGCGGCGCAGCGGGGCGGCGCTCATCGCGTCGAACTCTGTTCGGGCATCGCGGAAGGAGGAATCACTCCTAGCGCCGGCGTCATCGAATGGGCCAGAAAACGCCTCGCCATCGATTTATATGTCTTAATCCGCCCGCGCGGAGGCGATTTTTGTTATTCGGAAATGGAGTTCGAAATTCTGAAAAGGGACATTGCCATCGCTAAACAGTTGGGCGCCGATGGCGTAGTAATCGGAATTCTCGAAAAGGATGGCCATGTCGACAAGGAGCGTTGCCGCGAGGCGATTCATTTGGCGCGTCCGCTGAAAGTGACTTTTCATCGAGCATTCGATATGGCCGCCGATCCTTTCCAGGCGTTGGAAGATATTATCGAATTGAAATGCGATCGATTGTTGACATCCGGCCAGGAGAACAGCGCCGTAGAAGGCGCGGATATGATTTCTCAATTGGCGCAGCAAGCGAAAGGCCGCCTTTCCATCATGGCCGGAAGCGGCGTCAACGAAGATAACATCGAAGAGTTATATCAGAAAACGCGCATTAAAGAATTTCACGTTTCCGGACGCCAGCGAATCGATAGCGCTATGACCCATCGCAATCCCAAAATCGCAATGGGAGGCCATCCGGCGCTTTCGGAATACGAAATCCTAATGACGGACGAAAACCGCATCCGTCGAGTCGTCGAAGCGGCGTCTCATTTTGAAGATGCGGAGATAGGTCATTCCCCCAAGTAAAACAGGCGTCTCGCCTATTGTGAGAAACGTAGGGTGAGTGGAAAGCGCCGTAGGGTGGGCTCAAAGCGAAGCGTAGCCCACCAATATCCACTGCTCAAAACCTGTTTTTCTCCAACCAGTCCTTATAGTCCGAATAGAGCCGCGTCGATTCGGGATGCCCTGCGAAAGCTTTAGAGCCGGGCTTGTTCATCATCCCTTGATATTGATAGACGAGAATTTTGTCCACATAAGGAGAAAGCGCGGTCAGTTGCCCCTCGATGCGCGAGAAGGGCGCCGGGATCAAATTGCTTTTGTAGGTCTCGCCTTCGAATGTGAAGATTTCCATATCGGCCCATAATGCTCGCTGCGGGACGCGGTCGTGAGCCTTGCGCATCCGTTCAAAAATCGAATCCAGTTCGTCCACGCGGGTTTTGCGTACGCCGACTTCGTCCTGATAGGCGACGATATCCACATCCATTTGTTCCAACTGCTTGACGAAACGATCGTCGGTTTTGGCGAAGCGGGTTCCATAAGGCGCAATCAGGATTTTGGCTTTCGGCGTCAACTTCCGCGCTTCGGCGCTGCATTCGTTGCAATAATGGATGAATTCGTCGGCGTAGTAGGGATTGATGGAGGCTTCGTTCGGCCAATACCAGCCGTAGAAACATTGATGATGGCCATAGCGCTCCACGATCTCTTCCATGGCCTGCAAGCGTTTCTTCACGCCTTCGGGACCGGCGAGCGTTCCAATTTTTTCGTCGAAGAAGCCGCTGCTGACGAAGAATTGGATCCGGCGCTCGTCCGCCGCCGACAGCGCCGCTTCCAAGGGATCGGCGCAACCCATTTTCCAGAGAGGAATATGTTTCGACGCATAAAACGCTTTCCCATCTTGCGCGACGGATAGGAGAACCAAATATTCCAGGCCGATTTCGGCGATTTCCGCGATTTTGTCTTTCCATTGCTCGCAGGTAAAAGCGGCGCAGGCCGGGTCCCAATATCCGCCTTCCCACGTCCAGCAATGTTGAAACTCGAACCAGCTGCCCCGGATCGGTTGAAGTTTCTTCTTGCTTTTCTCTTCCGTTGCGGCGAACGATATAGCGGGCTTTGCGATTCCCAAACTCCCCGCCGCCGTTTGCAGAAACCCTCTCCGATCTATTGAATTCGGTTGCATGGGAAGATCTTCTCCTAGTAGATGTGGATAGTTCGCCGTAAAATCCGCGCCGAATTCGGATTTACATTGCGGCCTTGCAACCAATGATATACATAGGCCTGTTTTATTGGCAAGTCTATTGCGCAAAGATCGATTCGGTTTTCAACATAAATTCGTTATCTTATTTATGGCGCGAAATAAAAAGAAAAACTCGAAAAAAAGGAGCCTCTTGCAAAATTCCATTATTCCTCCCCCATGCTTGGGGGAGGTTAGGATGGGGTTGTCTTAAGTCTATTAAAATCAACCCCCCTCTAACTCCCTCCCATCTTGGGGGGAGAATTAAATAGCGGATTTTATGAATTTTGCAAGAGTCTCAAAGAAAAACACAATTGGCGCAAGGGATCGCGCCATGAGAGGTTTTTTTCCATGCAATCAAAAGAATCCGCGATATCCGCGATTCGAAAATTTCGCGACCCCTGTTCCTACCCATACGGCGAATCGATGGAATTACAAACGGGCGAATTGCTCGTATAATAAAATAATCCGCCAATGATTATTGGACGAAATAATGGGCATGGCGCTAAGCCTTTTTCTTTTATCGCTAGGATGGCAAGGAGATGGACGGCTTTCCGTTTCCGATCGAATCGGAGAGCTGGCCCAATGCCGCGTGGTTTCTCCCCCCCTTTCCTCTTGGCCCGATTCGCTGGAACCCGCGCCGGCAAAGATATTTCCCCGTTCGTTCTCGCAAAAGCAGGCGGACGCCCCTGCAATGGCGTCGAACCCGAAGGAAAACTCCTGGTATCAGGACGCGGGAGTGCACGTCATCGCCGCGTGCGGCGTGGTATTGATTTGCTTTTGGATCGGTATTCTGACGAATCGCCATTTGGCGCTGGAGCATCTGATCGAAGAACGGACGTCGGAATTGAAGAAGGCTTACAATATCAATTTGAAATACCAGGAAGAACTCCATTGGATCGCCACGGAACTCAGCGCTTCGGAGGAACGGATCCAGCGGCGGATCGGCCAGGATTTGCATGACGGGTTGGGACAGAATCTCACCGGCATCGGAATGTTGATGAAGTCGTTGCAGCGAAAACTGGCGGCCAAATCGCTTCCGGAAGCGGACGAAATGGACCGGCTGATGCGCCATCTGAGCGATACGATTCAAAAAACCCGCGATCTGGCGAAAGTTCTTTGCCCCGTCTCGCTGGAAAAACAAGGCCTTATCATGGCTTTGCAAGAGCTCGCGGAAGAGATGCGGGAACTGTATGAAATTCCCTGCCGTTTTCAATGGAATCCGTCCGTGGAATTCCATAATCCGGATTTCTCTTTACATCTGTACCGGATTGCGCAAGAAGCGTTGAATAACGCCGTGAAACATAGCCAGGCGACCAGCCTGGATATGGTTCTGGAAATTGACGGCGGCCGTTATTATCTTTTGATTCGCGATAATGGCGAGGGAATTGGCGCGCGTGCGGCGCATACGGAAGGCATGGGCGTGAAACTGATGTTTTACCGGGCGAATCTGATCAAAGGATCGCTGGAAGTGACGAATCGTCCGGAAGGGGGAACGGATGTTCGATGTTATTTCAAAGATAGCGCGCCCAAATCCAGCCCAGACGATTTTTAATGGGAAAGGTAATCAGGAGGTTCCTCGATGAAACCGGCGAAAGTGTTAATCGTTGACGATCATCCCATTGTCCGCGAAGGCTTGAAGCAATTGATACAACAGGACGAAGCGCTGGAGGTCTGCGGAGAAGCGGAAGACTGCGTCGCCGCCTTGGAATTGATCCAATCCACTCGGCCTGACGTCGCCGTAATCGATTTGTCGTTGAAAAAAAGCAGCGGCATGGATTTGCTGAAATCGGCCAAGAAAATGGCGCCGGAGATGAAAATTCTGGTTTTGTCCATGTACAACGAGTCCGTCTACGCCGAACGAGTGCTTCGCGCGGGCGCCAACGGCTACCTCATGAAGCATCAAGCTATGACCAACATCTTGGACGGCATTCACCGCATCATGAACCGGGAAATCTGCGTCAGCGAGAATATCGCCAAAAAAATCCTGCATGAATTCGCGCAACAACCTTCCTCTCCATCGGACAACGTTTCTGAAATTCTCAGCGATAGGGAACTGGAAGTTTTTGCCCTGTATGGCCAAGGCTTGAAAACGCGAGACATCGCCGATCGGTTGATTGTCAGTGTAAAAACCATCGAATCCCACCGGGAGCATATCATCCAGAAACTCCATTTGAAAAATTCCGCCGAATTGGTCTGCAAAGCAGTAGAATTTGTTTTAACCGAACAAAAACCCTCTGAATAACGCCGCCCTGCCTTTGGATTCTTGTCTATAAATTCCCCCGCCCTCTGGGCTGGGCGCCAAGGGTAAGGTTGTTTCTGCCCTTGAGACCGTAGGATGGGTCGCGTTTTTTGACCCATCAATTTTTCATCATTCATCATTCATCATTCCAAATTTATCGGGGATTCTACCATAAGAAAATTGGATAATTGCCTGATAGCAAGCCCCCTCAAAACTCTTTAGAATTCTACTGTTCTTGAATAGACGTCATTTCTATGGAAATGCGAGGTGGAAATATATGAAGAAAGTATGGCGTAAAAAGATTGTGGGGCTGCTTGCTTTTTTCCTGTTGGGAATGTTGTCCGGCGCCGCCGTTATGGCGCAGACCTATGCGGAAAGCGTTCTCGCCGACCATCCCATCTCCTACTGGCCATTCAACAATGACTTGGCGGATGCGCAGGGCGCCGTGAATTTGAGTCCGGCGGCCTCTCCTACTTTCATCGATGGTCCAGGCAGCGGCAACAAAGCTTACTCCTCCAGCAGCGGAAAAGCCTGGGCGGCGGCCTTCGGAACGGTGGATTTGAATGGTCTGGAGGATTTTTCCTACGAAATGTGGATCAATTTGAAGGGGGACAATGAAGGGAAATATATCTTGCAGCGCATCGGCTTGACCAATGCGGGCGAAACCGGCGGCGGCGAAAACTCGCTGATCTACCAGAATGGACAAGTAACTTTCGTGGGCCGCAGCGGCGAATTGCGCGAACCAGCCGCTTTCGCATTGCCCAACAAAACCGATCAATGGCGCCACTTGGTTCTTGCGTATAAGTATATGGACGCCATCCTCGTCTTCTACTTGGATGGTAAAGAAGCTTTCCGGTCGGAGAGCGCGTTGCTGGAGCCAATTTTCGGCGGCAATTCCGACGAATTGTATATCGGCGCGACACGCGTAAATCCCGAAGGCCGCGTATTCGACGGCGGCATCGATGAGGTGGCGATTTACGGCAAAACCTTAACGGCGGATCAGGTTGCCGCTCATTACAACGCCGCCTTCCCCGGCGCCTACGCCTCCGCCGTCAAGGCGGATCAGCCGATTTCCTATTGGCGCTTCGAAGACGATTTCAAGGACGCGGCGGGGCCGTACGACTTAATTCCCAGCGGCGTGCAGTTCGTCGCCGGTCCGCAGGGAGGCAATAACAAGGCGCTCTTCGGCCGCATCGTTTCGTTGCAAGCGCAGGCGCTGTATAACATGGACGCCTTTACCTACGAATTATGGTTCAATCCGATCAACCTCAGCGCCCAGTCCTATATTCTCTTTCGTAATCCCGGCAGCGCCCAGCACGCCGTAATTTACGCTTATAAGCCAAATAAGTTGGAATTCTTCTTCCTCCGAAATAGCGAGCGTCCGGCCGTCGATATTCCCAATCAAACCGACAAATGGTACTACTGCGTCGTCGTCAACGATCCCTCCAAACCGGAATTCCGCATTTATATCGATGGGCAGCTGGCGGCGAAGACGGCCAATTACGCCGTAGCGGGAACGGGCAACATGGTCGTCATCGGCGGCTCCGATCAGGGCGACAACTTCAACGGCTACATCGACGAGGTGGCGATTTACGATTACGTCCTTCCCGATGAACGGATTGCGGCGCATTTCAATTCGCCCATCGTTCCCGCAGGCGCGAATGACTGGTCCCTTTACTGAGCTGGATGTTTCGAGGCCGGATTATTGGGATGGCTTGGATGAAGACGAAGCATGGGGTCTCCTCCCCCGCCTCATGCTTCGTCTCATTCTCCGAGAGCGTTTCAGGATTGAGAAAACAGGTTTCTCCGTTTTATTGAAATACCCTCTCCGTCCAAAAGGATTAGGGTGTGGGCTGTTGAAATTCCCTCTCCGTCCGGAAGGATTAGGGTGTGAGCTGTTGAAATTCCCTCGCCCTCCGGGAGAGGGTTAGGGTGAGGGGAAATTCTTCAACGTTTTAGCATCTATTCAAACCGGAATGGCTCTATTAACAGGAATGCCATCACTATTGAATGTTTGAGGATTAGAAGAAATGATAACAAGAAAAGGTTTTACTCTCATCGAATTGTTGATCGTCGTGGCTATTATCGGAATATTGGCGGCGATCGCCGTTCCCAACTTTTTAAACGCGCGCACTCGCGCATTAGTAGCGCGCTGCTATTCCGATATGCGCGCCATTAGCATGGCCTTCGATATGTACAATCTCGATAACAACGCGTTTCCCTTTTTCGGCGGAACGAAATGGAATTCGAATATCATCTTCCCGCATCTGACGACGCCTGTCGCTTATATGAGCGCGATTCCGCTCGATCCCTTCGTCGTCAAGGACGATCCCCAGCGCCCGGCGGATCATGGCCATTATTATCCCACTTGGAATGTGTATGAGGTGGTTAAAGCGGGATGGTCGTGGGGCGGGCCGCCGGTGGTCAATGCCGTGAAATCCGGCGCGCGCATGTTGTCCGTCAGTTCCGGCCCGGATAAGAAAGAAGATATCGCCTCGCAAGCCACGGGACTTTTCGCCTATAAAGCCAGCAACGGCTTGATTTCGGGAGGCGACATCTACCGGTTCACTCCCGGCTCCCAAGGGGATTCCGACTGATGCCAAGATTTCCCTCGCCCTCTGGGAGAGGGTTAGGGTGAGGGTATTATAAGTCTATTAATATCAACCCTCGCCTAACCTCTCCCCATCTTGGGAGAGGAAATGAAAAGCGACAATCTCAATGCAGATTGAAATGAGACGGGCGATTCTTCGCAGGGCGGCCTATTCATCCGCAGGAGGAAAAGCAAATATGCTCCAAAAATGGCGAACGGCGTTATCGGCCTTTGTTTTGGGATTGATCTCAATTTCTGCTTATGCGGATAAGACGCTTTTCTTTTGTTGCAACGAAACGAACGACCTCTATCGCGTCGTTGGCGCGAAAGGAGAAACATGGCCTCGCTTCGACGATCCAATGGACGCCGCCGACGCCGCCCCGCCAGGGGCGGCGGTTCTTGTCCTTGCTGATGGATATCCTAATGAAACTGTGAAAATCGAGCCGGAATTTTGGGAGAAGGCGCACGAGAAGAATCTGAAAATATTCGCCGAGTATCCCGCTTCCGTCCCCGGATGGAAATGGGACGCGCCGCGGACTACGAAATGGGAACGGGGCGTAGTGGCTTCGGATATATTTGGTAAAACATTGCTTCCCATGCGGATTTTGGCGATTCACGATTGCCATTATCTCCCAGTTCAAGCGCAGAATCCCGCCCTCGTCGTCGCCAAAGTCGCAGGATTCGACCAGGCGGTTTTTGGTCTTCCCAAGGAAACCTATCCTCTTCTCTTCTTCGATTCGAAGCATCGAGCCTGGATCGCAACGACAAAGCTAAGCCAGTTCGTCGCCGCCCGTTATGCGCCCTACGGCGCCTGGCGGACGATATGGAGCGCGATACTTACGATATTAGGCGGCGCCGGCGCAATCCCCACCCTCGAATGGATTCCCGATGTCCGGCCAACCTATGCCCGGACGGAACCAATCCCCGCCGACGCGGAGCAACAGGCTTTGCGCCGTGGGGCGGAATGGTATGTGCGCTCGCGGCTGCTGGTTCATCCCTCGGATGAGAAAGCCATCAAGGATTATTTGGAAAAAGGATACGCAACGCAAAAAGAATACGCGGCGGGGTGGATGGATTTCGAAGCGCGTCCCTTGCCTCCGCCGGATCAACCGGTCGGCGACGGCTCGCATGGAATTTTGGAAGGCTACAGCTCGAGAATTTTTACTAACGGCGGCCAGGCTCAGCGCCTGATCCGGCGCAGCGATTGCATAGCGGAATCGGCGATGGGACTGGCGTTTGGCGGAACAATGGATTCTCCCCCACAATCCGATTTGTCTTCCATTGCTAAAAATCTTCTCGATTACCTCTACTTCGATTCCATCGCCCAGCAAGGCGTGCGCGCCGATCCCAAACATCCCGCCTTTGGCTTAGTCGCATGGGGCATTACCAATTGGGCATGGGAAAGAGCCTTTTACGGCGACGATAACGCCCGGATGCTCTTGGCGACGATGGCCTCCGCCGCCTTGTTGAAGACGGACCGCTGGGATGAGCCGATTCTCAAGTGCATCTTGGCAAATTTACGCACCGCTGGCCGCTTGGGATTCCGTCACGACCGCATCGATCTTCCCGATTTGGAAAATAACGGCTGGCGTCATTATTACGAACAATCGACAGTCAGTTACGCCCCCCATTATCAATCCTATTTATGGGCGTGCTATTTATGGGCTTATGACAAAACCGGTTATGAGCCATTTTATCGCATGGCGGAAAACGCCATTCGCATGACGATGGAAGCCTATCCCGGTCAATGGCGCTGGACCAACGGCATCCAACAGGAACGGGCGCGTATGTTGCTTCCCCTCTCCTGGCTGATCCGCGTAAAGGATTCGCCCGAGCATCGGGCTTGGCTGAAAAAAATGGCGGACGATCTTTTAGCGCTCCAGGACGAATCGGGCGCCATCCGCGAAGAAATCGGGGAGTTGTCGCAAGGCTCCTGCCGTCCGCCGCAATCCAACGAAGAATACGGCGTCAACGAAACGCCGCTGCTGCAAGAAAATGGCGATCCGGTCTGCGACATGCTTTATACGTCCAACTTCGCTTTCTTAGGTTTGGTGGAAGCGGCGAAGGCTGCGCAAGAGCCGCTTTATCGAAATGCCTGCGGCCGGCTGGCGCAGTTTTTATCTCGCATCCAAATCCGATCCGAAAAGCATCCCGAATTGGAAGGAGCTTGGTTCCGCGCTTTCGATTTCCAACGCTGGGAATATTGGGCCAGCAACGCCGACGCCGGCTGGGGCGCCTGGTCCATCGAAACCGGTTGGACGCAAGGATGGATTGCCGCCGGATTCGGCATGAGAACGAGAGACGTATCCTTATGGGATTTGACAAAAGAAAGCCAAGCCGGAAAATCCTTCAACAAATTATTCCCACTCTTCTTCCCAGA
>JBFMBP010000123.1 GCA_040755155.1 Candidatus Omnitrophota bacterium
CAACGGATGCGAAGACGGTGGAGCGCATGATCGTCCTCGCGGATATCCAGCCGGGAGAATTGGCGGTGGATTTAGGCTGCGGCGACGGCAGGCTGCTGCAAGCGGCGGCCAAGGCGGGCGCCGATACGATGGGCTACGAATTATCGCTCATTCTCTACCTTCTGGCCCGCTGGCGCGGCGTCAATGTCCGCTATCGAAATCTGTGGAAAGCGGACGTCAGCCAGGCGGATGTTGTTTTCTGCTACCTGGTTCCCCGTGCCGCCGCCCGTTTCGAAAGAGAAATCTGGCCGCGCCTCAAACCCAGCTGCCGCATCGTCGTCAACGCCTTCCCTCTTCCCAACCTGAAACCTATCGCCGCCGATGGGACAGTCTATCGTTACGATAAAATATAAACCTTAAAAAGTGATCGGAAATAATGGCGGCTGCGCTTCGCTTTGAGCCAACCCTACGACTATTAGCTAAGCGTCCCCTCGCGGGAAATCTACATCAAAGGGCCCGGCATGATCTTCAAAGGCAATCCCGAAAAATACCTGACGGAGATTCAGATGATGCTAGCTTAGGATTTCTAAAACGATGAAATAGGAATCCTCATATAGTATTTTAAGATGATTATTAAAAGAGATGCTTTTAATAAAATCAATTGAACCTTTATAGTAGTTAATGCTTTTAGAGGCAAGAATTATATTTGTTTGAAACAATATTGGTATCTGATCGAGTCGATCCATCACATATCCTCTCGATATCATTGAATAGGTCGTAAACATCTCTTTGTTGTATTCATATAAGAAATGCGGATCCAAACCCGTAACGTAATAGTTATAAGGGTTCATATAAAATAATTGAGCAAAATCCGACCAAGAGACGTTATATAAGACGGATCCTGTTTCTAAATTTTCCTTTATATAGTGATTAACTCCATTAAACCTTGATATAGGAATTATTATATGCTCTGCGTTTTCCATAATATGGAATAATTGGAAAATAACAAATAACAAAGCCAAAACATTCATAAATACATGCTTTTGCGTTATAGATAGGATGAAATTATAATCATAAATTTCTTTCAATTCATTTAAATAGAGAGAAAAAAATAAAAACGAAGAAGGAGCAAAATACTCAATAAATCGTCCTGATTTTATCATAAGGGTAAAAAATAGTAGAAAAACCCAAAAGGAAAATTTTGTTTCCTTGCCAATGGGAGGCATATTTTTGTATAAACAAAATAGAATGAATAATATCAATCCTGCCAAGACGTAGTTGCCGGAAATAAACTGCTTGAAACCAAATGGAAGCCATTCATGCCCCATAATCATCTGCTCGCGGATAAAGCATCTATCAAATATGGACTGGAAGGAATAAAGGATATAATCCAATGGATTCCATTGGAAACAAAATCCAATGCCTATGCCCAGGAATACGGCGTACAATGAATAAAAATGATTCCTCTTTCCAAGTAAAAACCATAGGAATGCGATGATTGGCAATATAATATAAGTGGAATGCGTAATTGCATACAAAAAGGATAATAGAAATTGGCGTTTGTATTCTTCCTTGAAGACGCTTCTGAAGAAGAGAAGCAGTAAAATAATAGTCAACGCGTGAGGGCGCAACATAAGAATTCGCGTTGTAAAATGTACTGACGCGCATAAAAGAAAAAGCATGGACCATATTATCTGTTCGTATTTCAATTCGATTATACATGAATAATAACTTATCAAAATCCCCAACAGATTCAAAAAAATAAATAGTTTTGCGCCCCTTACGCCGAAGGGCTTAACAAAAACAGCCAATAAAAAATGATAAAGCCATTCTAAATCAATAAAATTTTCACGATGAATTGAAAAATACATCCAAGGCAAAGTATTTTTTGAAAAGAAACTCATGCCCTTCGAATATTGATAATGAAAGTAAGCGTCATTTCCAAGTAAATCGTTCTGAAAAACGATGATCAAGATAAATGCAAGAATACCTATTAATATCAATATAGGACAGTTTTTTAGGAAGGTATGCGCGTTAATTATACGAAATAACAGATTGCGAATAGGTAACATTTAAATATCAATATGATTCTTGGCGAAAACTGTTCGATGATTAAATAATAAGATAAAATTAGTTATTGCATTACAATGAAGGAGCACGGAATAATCAATTTCTCGTCTTGTTCATTGATGCGGACGTCGACAATGAGGTTGGTTTTATAAAAGCCTTTTTTATCCGGCGTTTTTATCGATATATCAACGCATGATTTATCGATATCGATTTTTGTATCGAATAATTCGGAATTTTCGTCCGTCTTGGCGTTTTGAATTTCCGTCTTATATTGATCATTATATACACGCACTGTTTTTTCATAGGTTTGATGCGGTTTCAAAATGGACATTCGAATAACTGGGGGGTCGGCCTGAGCTAAACCTGTATTTAAAGGAGTTCCCGATATTAGGAATTTAGCCGAATCCTCTTTCCCATCAACATTATAGTAGACGATAACCGCGCAACCATCGGAATAGATATCGGAAAGTATTCCTTCGTATTTAATTGAATAGGTTGTTGTTTGCAATTCTTTGAAATTTTTGCCATCGGATGCGTTTTGAAAAGTAATTTTGCAGTGGGGATCATCCGATTCGATTTTGCTTATTGAAAACGACTCATGAAAATAGCCGGTAAGAAATTGCGTTATTACAAAAGAATTGCCACTATTAGGTTTATAAATTACGAATTTTTCTGTGGAAAGTTTAATTCCTTCTTTGCGGAATCCCTTGAAAAGAAACGTGTAGGTTTTGCCGCTGATCGTCAGTAAGATTTTTTCATTAATGTAACTATTTTTTCCATTAATATTCACATTGAAGTCAAGCTCTTTTTGGACCGATATATCGTTATTTCCAATAGGCGAGAAAGTTATACAACCGCAAAATTTTTGAATATTCTCGACCTTAACGGAATCGTCGAGATCGTTAAATAGATGGATTTTTCCAGAAATAGAATTTTGATCCGGGAGTTCGCCCATATTTATTAATAACGATTTGCCGAGTTCTTTGAGATTTAAGCGCAATTCGAACGCTTTGCCTGGTTCAATTTTAAGAATTGTTTCGTCATATATAGATTCATCAGTCAAAGACGGAAATGTATTGTCATCCTTGCTGCAAGAAATAAGTAATATACTTATGAAAGATAAAAACAAAACGAGGCTATATCCTTTATACATCATTTTATATCTCCGATGCAAATGAATGGTGGGTTTAACCAATATCTAAGTAATTTTTGGAAGTTGACAGGGATGAGCAGCGCAAAGTTATTCCTAGAGAAACTTTGCGCTGCCCAATAATAATGCTCATTGTAATTAGGTGTGCGTATTTTCAACTTTTGGGCTTAATGACGCTCTTCATTTTTTCTTCCAGAGAGATAATGGAATCCTTCTTTCCTTCAATATAATAGATTCCATTCACGCGATCATGCACCTTCGATCCATCGACGATATAGGAATAGGGATCGAAAAAATTATCGGCGAAATTCTTTTCTTGGGTAAACTCATTGTAGGTATAAAGAATATAAGTAGTCGCTTTTTCCTTTAGATTGTCATTGATGTCTATGACCAGTCCTTCTTCGTTGAATTGAAATTCCTCGATTGATTGGATTATAGAATTATCGGAATAATGATAATTCCTGCATATATAAAGGCTGCCATCATTGTAATATCTTGCTATCGAATAAATTTTTTCTGGATTGTTCGATGACAAAGTGAGGCTAATCATAACGCTGTTGGGAAGAATCGGATTCGCGCATTGAATCGTTAATTGTTCTCCATCCTGCGACGTTGAGGTCTGAAACAGTTCTTCCGCTTTCCCGCTTAGATTTACGATCATTTTATTAATGTTGAATGGCGCGCGATCGAAGAAAGGATCGTAAAGTATGCGTAGTAAAGAATAATCGTTATCTTCATAAGTTTTATTATCCTTTCGCGGTTCGATAACCCAATAAGGCATAACCTTATCTTCATCCTCATAGACTACGCAGGCGCCGTTAACGTTCGCATCGCGAAAACCTATCGAACGATGCGAAGTAGTAAATGAATTGTCGGGATTGTTTATGTCTTCCAACTTGATGGAACGAGCATTGCGAACTACTTTTGAAACCGTGGCATGATACCGATTGCTGCTAGCAAATTCTTCCAAAATTTCGGCGTCTTTGCGAAGCATTGGCATTGTCATTCCTGACATATTGAAAAATCTGCTCCACCCCGGCTGATCGAAATGCTGATTAATAAAAGAAATTTCTCCTTGAATGCGCAGTCCGGAATTCATTTTTTGTTCTACAACCGTTTTCCCTTCCTCCAATACTCTATGTATAATATCGATTTCCGAGGCGAATGAAGATAGAGAAAATACGAATATTGCGCATATTTGAAAGAACGACTGTTTCATTATAGATTCTCCTTTGCATTCGAATTTTTAAAAACATTAGGTTCAATAAAAGCAATGCGGATAATGTCTAGCAAAGATGTCCAGTACAAGCGGGTTGTTCTTGTCCTGAACATAGACATGGATCCGGCTCGCAGTAGTATTGGCCGTTGGGAAGAGTGCATACATTACAAACGCCAGTATTTCCGTATTTTACGTATGCAAAAATGGCTGTAGAAATCGAGCCCGTGCACGTCACATTCGGGTAATTGCCGAGACATACATCGTAACTTCCTGGAGGAACTCCCAATTCGTCATTCCAAACTCCTTGTTTACAAGTAGTAGATCCCGAACAACTTAATCCTTGCGGCAAATATACGCCCTGACAGTAGGTGGAGGTAACAAAACAGCTCGTGACGCAAGCGCTGGCGTCCACGGAAACGCAGTTCGCGTCTTGGTATACCGTATCGGAAAAAATGGAAATCGACGTAAACATAATAACGACCGACAAAAGCACGCCAACGTACATAAGCCCAGATGTTTTCTTTAGGTAGATATTCATTATTTCATCCTCCTTGTTCGATTCGGCGCCATAAATGAGTTCGAATATTTCTGTAAATCGTCAAGTAGCTATTAGCGTTATTGTGTTCGTTACCCCCTTTCAATCGTCATTGATGCGTGCAAACAAACAGACCTACTATATCAAAAAAAAAAATAAGTCAAGTATATTTTTCAAAAATTTCAAAAAAGATTTAATTTTTATTTTCCAACGAAACGAGCCGCTGGCGGGCGACGAAAGCGAAACCTGGGTTCCTAAATTCTTCTATAACGGCTGCCGCTACCTTCAAGTCGAATGCTCGGCGCCGCAGGGTGGCGAGGCGCCCGTCGTCGAATCGCTCGAAGGACTCGTCTTCCACTCTTCCTCGGAGCCGATCGGCGATTTCGCTTGTTCCAACGAACTTTTCAACCGCATCCGTACGCTTGTCCGCTGGGCGCAGCGCAGCAACATGATGCACGTATTGACGGATTGCCCCCACCGCGAACGGTTGGGCTGGCTGGAAGAATACCACCTCAACGGCCCGTCGATCCGCTACGAATTCGATCTGGCGCGCATGTTTATCAAGAGCATGAACGATATGGCCGATTCCCAGTTGGAAGACGGCTTAGTGCCGGATATCGCTCCCGAATACGTCGTCTTTTCCGGCGGATTCCGCGACTCGCCCGAATGGGGCAGCGCCTACGTTATATGCCCGTGGCAGCAATACGAATGGACGGGCGACCTAAAGCTCTTGCGCGAACATTACGAAGGCATGAAGCGCTACGTCGCCTATCTCGGCAGCAAAGCCAAGGACCATATTGTCTCTCACGGCTTAGGGGATTGGTGCGATCTCGGCCCCAACTCGCCGGGTACGGCGCAATTGACGCCCATCCCGCTGACGGCGACGGCGTTCTATTATTACGACGTTTGGATTCTCGCCCAGACCGCCGAATTGTTGGACTATTCCGATGAGGCCAAGAAATACGCTGAACTAGCGGAACAAATTCGCCAAGCCTTCAACAAGACGTTCTATCATCCCAAAACGGGCCAATACGCCGATGGCTCCCAATGCGCCAATTCCATCGCCCTGGTCATGAACCTGGCCGAGCTGGATCATCGCCCGGCGCTTTTAGAGGCCATCGTCAAAGACGTGCAAAATCGCGGCAATGCCTTGACGGCAGGCGATGTTGGCTACCGCTACCTCCTGCGCGCCCTGGCCGAAGGCGGACGCTCGGACGCTATTTTCGATATCAACAATCAATCGGACAAACCCGGCTATGGCTACCAACTGGAACACGGCGCCACCAGCCTAGTGGAAACGTGGGACGCCCGCCGCAATTCCTCTTGGAATCACTTCATGCTGGGGCATATCATGGAATGGTTCTACCATGATCTCGCGGGCATCGGCGGCGATCCCGCCGGCCCTGGCTTCAAGAAAATCCTCATCCAGCCGCAGCCCGTAGGCGATATCGCCTGGGCGCGAGCTTCTTATAACTCCATCCGCGGCCCCATCGCCGCCGAATGGAAGCGCGGCGATGGAGAATTTACCTTGAAAGTAACAATACCAGCGAATACGGCAGCGACGGTAAGCCTTCCCTGCGCCGCTTCTGACAAAGTAACTGAAAGCGGCGCCGCCGCTGAAAGCCGCCCCGGCGTGAAATTCCTACTCTACGAAAAAGGCCAGGCTTTCTACGCTATTGGTTCCGGCCAATACGAATTCCGTTCGCAGCGTTAATAAATCATCCACGATTGGACCGCCGTATTGGGCGAGCCTTTCCGGCCTGGGCTTGGCGCGTCCGCTTTCCAATTGTTGGGATCGTCGCCCGAAACGGCTGAGGAAATTCGTTGCAGCGATTTTCCCAATCCATCCGCTTCAGGCGTCCACGGCGCCTGGTGGAAATAGATCGCTTCGTCTACGATCGCCCATGAACCAGGGCCGTTGACAGGATCGGCGGAAAGCGGTTTTTCCAGAGCGATTCGTTCTCCCTGGTTGGACAATTTGCCATCGTAGGGGCCTAAGATAAGCGGCGCCAATTCCGTTGAGAGCTGGTAGACATTTTTAAAGGCGTTCAACGCCGCTGCGTCATTGGAGTTGAAGCCTACAACGAGCAAACGCCCTTCCGCAGACAGCGCCGTCTTGGCGGGAAACGTAAATGCTGCTCCTCCATCCAAGCGCCAGGAACCGTTTTCATTCCACAAATTAACGGTTTGTCCCGTAGGATTATATAATTCGATATATTCCAGATTGACGTCTTCATCCATGGCGGGATGGTACATGATTTCATCTACGGCGATATGGGGGATTCCCGCACGATTCGCCGCATTCTCCGAAGGCTCCATCGCGTACCAATACTCGCCGCCATCGCCGTAACGGCCCTGCGACAAACTCTTTTCCTGCGCTTTAAACTGGACGCAATCCACAACGCGGTCGACGCCCGCTTTGCCGGGCAAATAGGAGAGGAATAATTGCTCCCCCTCCTTGCTAAGAGCGAATCCGCTTCCGGCGGGATGATTAAAACCCGTACTTTCGTCAAAACGGACAAATCCATTCGCGGCGATATCCATTGCGGGTATAGCCCATTTCTTTAAATTGGCGGCATCGTCGCTGAGATGCCATCCACTCAGGTGTACCGTTTGCGAAGTATTGTAGAGTTCAATCCAATCATTCGAATTTCCCGTTTCAGAATTGGCGGTATTCGCCATAAATTCATTCAGAACTACGTTACGGATAGGTTCGGGATCGGGACCTCCCGGCGATCCGCCGATAAACGCGCTGGCGCGCCAGTTGCCGCCATAGGACAATGAATCCATTCTCTCTCCCGCCAGAGCCGAATCGAGTGGAACCAGCGAATGGCCTGCTCCATCCGTCGCCAGCGGCCACCCGCGCCCATCAGCAAATTCGAGAGAAAAGATTTCCTCTCCGTCCAAAGATCGCTTCAGCGTTAGGAATTCTCCCCCATTAGCCAATTTTCCCGTATACGGCCCCGCCAAGAGGATGGAATCGTTTAATCCGTAAAGTTTTCGAAACGCGGTTTTCTCTTCGTCTGTTCCCACTGGAACGACGACTAAATAACCATTAGGGGGAAGATAGACGCCGTCGGGAAACGTAAATTCGACGCCGTTTGTAAACGCCGCTCCCGCCAGCGAAAGCGTCAGCGAGGGATGCGTATTATGCAATTCGATGAACTCCGAGCCGTCTCCCGGCGGATTGAACATCAATTCCGCGATGCGCAAGTTTTCCAACAACGCGCGGCTATTCTCCGATTCGCCGACAGTGAATTGAATCGGCGCCGACCAGCGGCTCCAGCGTCCCGTATCGTCTTTCATCCGCGCCCGCACCCGGTAGGTATGACCAATCGTTACTTTACTGGCGGGAATGGTGATGTCCTTTTGAAACGCCGTCATCTCTTCCGATTCCCAAACCGGATCGATTTCATACTTGCGCGGCGCTGTACTCCTTTTGATTGCCGGATTGGCGGAGCCGGAATTAGAATTTCCTGGATTGGCGCTCGCCGCCGGGGAAACCAACTTCACGTCAATGAAGCAATCCGAACTTGAACCGAGATATTCGTTGACGACTTGTACTGAGATGGCATTTTCACCGGAAATAAGATAACGGCTGGGATCGGAGATGGGATAATCGATGTAATTCAGGTCTTCCCGATGCTGGCCGAAGGAATCGAAGGGCATCTCTTCCGATGCGACATGATCTTTCGCCGCATGAACGCCGTTGATCCATACGTTGAATCCGTCGTCGAACAAGACTTTCAGAACCAGATTCTTGACGGCGGCGGCATCTTTGATGGTGAATTTCTTGCGCAAATAAATCGTGGAGTAGTTATACCGCATATCGGACAATACGGTTGCGATGATTTCCTCGCCATAGCCGATGGGCGCCGTTCCTTCCTCCCAACCAGAATCGTCGAAATTCAACTCCCGCCACGCGCTGGCAGGCGTGGACGGTTCGCTTCTGCCTTTGAAATACTTCCATGTCGAAAGATCGGGAACCAGATCGACATCCGGATCCTGCGCGGGTTGGGAAGGCGCTTCCGATTCCGGATCCACCTCGGCGATGCGCCATTTCAATGCCGCAAACGTATTCTCCCCCTGCGGATCGCCAAAGGGCGTCGTTTCGAATGTCAGCGAATCGATGGGATAATTTTCAGGAGACGTCGAAACGATGACTGGAGCGTCTGGAATATTGGAATCCTTTAAAAGCGTTTTTTCCATCCACGCTCCGCGCGAGACGACGTAATCCTTCATCAATTGCAGCATACCGGCAAAGTCCTTGGTCGGCGCTATTTGATAAAACATGCCTTGTCCGGCCTTATTTCCATGTCCTCGGTATCGCGCCGCTTTGTTGCCCATCACCCAATGATAATCCCACATCGCCCGGTCGGCGTCGACAAAAGAGAGTTGGCCGGGAGTATAGATAAAGGAGGCAATTTCGTCGATGAGTTGGTTCGTTTGGCTGGGATTGAAAAGCAAATCCATGATTTCGCGATGGCGGTTTTGATACTCGATCTTCAATGCGATGTTGTTGAGCAATCCCGCGGCTTTGAACGGCTCGTTGCCGTTTCCGAACATATTGTTGGCCCAGGTCAGGTCCAAATCCCAAGGATGCTGCGACCATAATTTCGTGAGGGGATTGTAGTAATAGTAATAATTTTTTCCATAACCGTTATCGTAGTGATGGATCGCTTCCAAAATGGTTCGGTATCCGTAATACCGTTGCAAATCGACGTTATTCCGCCACCATTGTTCGGTGGGCTTGGAATAGTAGCCGCTCATGAAGATATACATATCCGATAGATCGGAAGGACCATTCGGCCCTTCGTTGCTCAATTCTCCCGTACCGTTTTCCATCTTGTAAAAATTGCTGTCCGGCAATCCGTGTTCGTCCAAAAAGCGCCCGTCCATCTGCTCCGTAGCTAAATACAATCCCCAAAAGTCTCCGTCGTATTGCGTCCCGCTGGTGGTTATTCCACTATGCAATCCATTCAATCGCCCGTCTTCGTTCTCCTCGTCGATAATGCGGAAATGAACATAGTTCGTATTCGCGGTTTCGATGCCCGCCATATTCATCAATTTAAAGCCAACCGCCTCGAACATCCCTTGTTCGCCGCGATGCAGGTAATCCCCTTGCTGAATGTTCGCGCCCAGATTCAATCGATCCCATTGGGTTTTGTATTTTCGTCCGTAATCGTCGCGCGCCTGGAACGAATGCCCCCTCGTGAAATTGAATTTCCACATGTTTTTCCCCATCGAGAAACGCCATGTTCCCCCGCGCGCCCGGAAACGGATGTGATCGTACACGTCCGTTCCATAGACGAAGGTTCCAGAATAGAGGTACTCCTGCGTCATGCTCTGATCCAGCCAAGTGCATTTTTCCGTCTCCGTTTTACTGGTAATCAATTGATAAATCGGCAGCGAATTCAGCATGGCCGAGGGGAAAGATATTTCCTGCGTTGTTCCCGGACGAATCGAACCGATCCAATCGGGAACGCCGTCGTAAACGAAATAGGCGAAATTCGGCTGCGGATCGTCTGCATAAGGTACCTGAATCGATAGCCCCCCCTTGTCCGCCGCCGCAATGCGATAGCGCAGCAACCGCCTATGCCGTTGCAATGAGCCGGGCAACACGCAGGTATAGACGGAATCCCCCGCCGCGGCGTCGCCCCTGGCGCCGTCGTCGCGCATCTCTACGGCTTCCCAATTCGTTTTGTATTCCGCATCGCTGAGAAAAATATAATGGCCGGGATCGACGATTTGATAACTCAGCGTTACGCTGGCGACGCCATCGGGATCGGTCGCCTTGGCGGTTATCGTTACCTCTTGGCCTGAAGCCGGTCCTTCTGGATCATGCTTCACCTGCCGGATTTGCGGCGGGATATTTTCGGCGAACACGGAATTCCGAGCGCCGGGCGAAGGATAGGCCGAGCGCCAGCTTCCCCCCAGATCGTTATCCAAGCCGGGATTGACCAACTGAATGGAATGTCCGCTGCCAGGATTGGTTTCGGGAACGGCGTCCCCCACCGTCGGCCAGGGGAAGCCCAGGACATATTCCACGCGATCGATCGAGCGCCCTTCGGCGTCGCAAAGTTCGATAATCTCCCCTTCGTTTTCCAACCTGCCGGTAAAAGGCCCCCAAATCTTGCTTGAAGCGATTTTATATTTCTTTTGAACCGCCTGCTTGTCTTCTGCGACGACGCGGTATTCTCCGGCGGCCAGGATGGAGGATTCAGGGAAAGTAAAATCAATGCCGTAGCGGAAACTCCAACCGGTAAGATTCGCGGTTTCCGCTCCAGCGTTATACAGTTCTACAAACTCCACAAGATCGGTCTTGACGTCAGGATTGTAATGAATCTCGTTGATGATTACCTGTCCTTGAGCCGGAATGGCGGAAATAGCGAGAAGCATGGCTCCCAGATAGAATAACGGTTTTAACGCAAAGGCCAAAGAATTGGATTTTCTTTCCCCAAAAAAATTGAACTTCATAACGCATTCATCCTGTTCTATGAATAGATATGTTTTCCCCCTGGACTTGTCAAAAAAGAAGACCGTCCAGCCGATACGCTATTAACTTATTGACGATAAAGAAGATATATCACGCTTTTGCATTATTTGTCAACGATAAAAACAGGGTATTGCGAAAATACGCCCTCTTGATTCGTACATCCATCGATATATCAATCACTAAACGCGCATGTTTCACGTTTATAACTGTTTTGCGGATAAAAGATCCTCATTTATGAATCCTCGTCAGGTATTCTTATGAATTTCAATAAATCGAAGAGAGCCATGCGGAATGTAGATAGGAGGGAAGCAGGAAGAACGGTGGGGGTGGGATTCGAACCCACGAAACCCTTTTGAGGTTTACGCGATTTCCAGTCGCGCTCCTTCGGCCAAACTCGGACACCCCACCAAACGAACAGAAAATAATTTTAGCCCAAAGCGGCGCCCATTGTAGGGGCGCGTGGCAATTCGCCCACTCCTTCATCGCACATAATCAACCCAGTTTAGCGCCAGAAATCCGGTTTAGGGCTGGATCAGGGATTAATTACGACTTTCATCGCTTTGCCAGCGCGCCCACGCGCTTCGGCTATGCCGGGAATCAGGTCTTTTAACGCGAAATTGTGGGAACGAATCATATCGACGTTGACGAGGCCGTTGGCAATGGCTTGCAGGGCAGTAGGCCAAGTCAGAGGCGCCAGCCAGGAGAAGCGGATGGTTTTATCCCAAAAGATCGACTGCAACGCGGGAACGCGGACAACGGCGTCATCGGCGGGCAGCCCGAAGTAGACGATGCGGGCGCGGCGGCCGGTAATGGCCAGAGCCTGCTCCATCGCGGAGACGTTGCCGGTGGCGACGATGCAAGCGTCGGCGAATCTGCCGCCGGTAAGTTCCTGGATTTTTTGTTTCAAGTCAGGGATGTAGTAGGGAGAATCTTTCTCGAGCGTATTAAAGGCGTAATCGACGCCTAGTTTCTTGGCGATGTCGAGGCGATAATCCACCGTGTCGACGATAAGAACCTTGCCCGCGCCGGACGACTTGATCAGTTGCAGCATAAGAGAACCAATGACTCCTGCACCCAACACGACGGCGAAATCGCCCAGTTTGATCTGCATATTCTGCACGCCGTAGGTAGCGCAAGCCAGCGGTTCGGTAAGAGCGGCTTGTTCGAAAGAGACGTTATCGGGGATTTTATGCACGCCAGTGTAATTGGAGAGGCAGTATTCGGCGAAGCCGCCATTGGTGGAGACTCCGAGAACCGACTTTTTCTCGCAGAGATTGGGCATGCCCCGTTTGCAGATTTCACATGCGTTGCAGTATTGGACGGGATCGAGAACCACACGGTCGCCTTTTTGGAAAAGCCCCAGTTTTTCGGGAATGGCGCCCACATCGTCCACGACGCCGCAGAATTCGTGGCCTAAGACCAGCGGGCCTTTACCGTTAGGCGTTTCGAGGGAACTCTGCCCGAAATAGTAAGCGATATCCGATCCGCAGATGCCGCAGGCGTTCACGCGCACGCGGATTTCGTCGGCGCCGGGAGCGGGAACCGCCATATCCTTGAATTCCATTTTTTCCGGTTCGTAAAAAACTTGCGCAGCCATCATCGCAGCCATGATTTTTCCTCCAGCTTTTTCCAATTTTTAATAATGAGATTCCAATTATGAAGTGGAAGGTGGGCTACGCTTCGCTTTGAGCCCACCCTACATATTTTCCCTCACCCTTGCCCTCTCCCAGAGGGAGAGGGAATTGGCAGTTGCTTCAATGAAGTTGTTCATAAAAACGAGGCGTGGACGATTATGCGTCCGCGTTGGTTTTTTTCAATACTTTTGCAGATACGGCTTCAAGAACTGCTGCGCGTTGCGGGTTACATCCCACGCTTCGGGCCAGAAGCAGAGATCGATCGTCCACCATTTGCCGGTATAGCCCGCGCCTTCTTCAATGGCGGCGAGGACTTCGTCGAAATCGATCTTGCCTTCGCCGAAGGGGCGGTGGGTACTGGTTTCGTTATTGTGCAGCGTGCCGTCGGAATCGATCAAGTGAACATGGCCGATATGGCCTTTCAGCTTCTTGGCGAACTCGGCGACGCCGCCGGGTAGCGTCTCTTTTTCGCCTGGCTGGCGCGCGCCTTCGACAGCGCACATGTAAGCGTGGCAGGCGTCGAAGAGAATGGAGAAGTTGGGATGATCGACGGCTTTTACGAGATCGACGACTTCGCTGGGCTTGTTGAAGAGAAAGCCGGGTTCGAATTCCCAAACCAATTTGACGCCGAAGTTCTCGGCCATCTGCGCGCATTGGCGCCACAACGCTACGATTCGGTCCCAGGCGATTTTATGATCGACGCCAGGGATTCCTTCGGGGCTGCTCACCGTATCCACGCGCAGAGCGGGAGCGCCGAAATCGAGGCAAAGTTGGAGATTTTTCTTGAAAATGTTGATATACAAATTATTCTGCTGCGCTTCCGCCGTTCCAGGGCCGGGATAAGCCCAAAAGTCGGCGGCGACGCCGGAGATTTCCAAGCCGTTGACGCGGATGAGGTTCTTGATTTTTTCGCGATCCGCCCGCATGGGATAATCGTCGGGGTGGATGTGCGGACGGAAAGCGCCGATTTCGACGCCGTCGAAGCCGTATTCGCCCAATTGACGAACCACCTTGTCGAATGGGATGGGATTATCCTGGTAAGGGCCGAAGCAATAGGCCCAAGAGCCGATCGATAGTTTTTTCGCCATGATTGCGCCTCCTCTTCGAGTGTACGTTGCTTTGCGTTTTTGGCGCGGCTTATCTTCCCGTTTTTAGGCGAGTTGGGGAGGATAGCAGCAGACCACTTCCAATTTTTCCGAACCGGTATTGACGATCTTGTATCCCGGCAGGCAGCGGGGAATGAAGACCGATTTGCTTTTGCTGATAGGCACTTCGCCAAACGCGCCCTTGATATAGCCTTGGCCTTGCGTAGGAACGAGGCAATGGAAGCCCTGGCCTTCGGGCATGTCGATTTCGGAGCCAACGAGGAGGCGGCTAACCCAAAAATACTTCTTGGCTTCGTCGGGAACGAGCTGCTCTTCCACGCTGTTGTCCTGCTCGCGGACGACTTTGGGAGTGCGGAGGACGTAGTTGTTGAGATAATCGTCGGACATGGCTTCCCAGCGGGCGGCGTCGAGGGCGGTATCCCAGTCGAGGCCGCAGGCGGCTTCTTCTTTTTTGTAGGGAAAGCCTTCCCACTCGGAGAGGATGTTCCAGTCCGTGGGTTCCTGGGGTTCGAGGATGCAGAGGCCGGAGCCGAGGGAGTGAACCCAGCCGTCGGTGAGGAAGATGACGTCGCGGGGATTGGGCTTAATGACATGCATGTGCTGGCGCATGGTTTCCACGTCCTGGGCTTCCATCCACTTTTTGAAATCATTCTTGTCGATGTCTTCCTTGAAGCCGACCCAAGCTTGGGCGCCGGGGCGCGTGTCGAGAACGATCCACGCTTCGTTTTTGCCAAAGGGAGAGTTGAGATGCTTGGAGGAGAAAGCGGGAGAGGGATGCCAATGCACGGGAATGTGCGCATTGTCGCCCACGTCGAAAATCTTCAGCAGTACGCCAAGGTTGGGACCGAATTTTTCGTAATGCTTGCCGCCGAGGGTCTCTTCGGGAAACGCTTGCAGCAGGTCTTGCAGCAGCGCGATTTCGCCGCTGGGCATTTGGACGCGGCTGTAGCCTTTGTCGGGAGGATTGTCGCGTCCGGGAGTGACGGCGCGGTTGGTGGAGAATATCCATTCTTCCGAGCGGAAGTCGTCCTTGGGATCGGGTTCGCCCATGAACTTGGCGCGCAGCTTGCCGCCGTTGTAGAAATGCAGATAGGTGTTGGGCGCCAGATGAACGGGGCGCTCCAATAGTTTCTTGAGTTCTTCTTTCGAAGCCATGGCTTTCCTCCAGCGAAAAATGAGGAGCGGAAGAGGCCGCTCCCGAAAATAATATCGTTTTCCAGTATGTTAACGCGGGGCAGGGGAGGCTGTATAGTGGCGCCCGCCGCTTGGAGAACGTTTTGGCGGGGGGAAGGGTTGGCCGGGGAAGGAGGGGTAGAACCAAAGCCAAGGACGAGATTTTTCGGTTAAAGATTTTCAGAATTGGGATGGTCTGGATTTTCAGGAATTTCAGGATGAGAATTTATGAACATTTTGGGAATATGGGGTTGAATTAAAGGGGAAAAAGAATGACCGATTAGGATTTTTGTTTATTCCATACTTCAAACGCTCGGCGGGCAGTATCTTTAAAATCAGGGACGCACTCATTATCGTCTAGGTCATAAAGATTTTGGGAATTAATCCACTTTATCATTGAGTGACTGCTGCTTTTCCGTTCCGCTTTATCGGGATTTTCGACGTAAGCGATAAATATCACGCCGGGAATTTTTCGCCGATCGTTATCTTCAATGATATAACTGCTAATCGGAATCAATTTATCGTCAAAAGATAACTCGACGCCGAAATCCTTTTTATAATTTCGAGATAAACATTTTTCGAAAGTTTCATTGATTGCAAGTTGTCCACAACCGAATTCCCAGCGATTCGGAAAACGGTTTTTATCGCGCGCGCGTTTTGCAATTAGTATTTTCCCTTCCTTATCGAAACAAACGGCTACGCAGTGCACTTCAACGGAATAGGCTTTTGGAATTTCTAAATGATCAGATTGGGTATCGCTTTTTTTTAGAAGATATTGGATCAATTCATCCATATCATCTTTTCTATCTAAATCATTGTATACTTTAACGAGACAAGATATGGGTTCGAACCTGTATGAATTCTCTCTAATTTTTTTCACAAATTCATTATTGTAATGTTCATCATACAAAAAACTATCCTTTATATTACTCCAATCTTCTTCGTACCAAATAATTGGATAGGGTCTTCCATCCCATATCCCTTTTAATGGCTCGTAAGAAATAATAAATAATTTATTGCGAAGTTTTTTTGATTTTAAAGTAATAATATAAGCCAGATCCGAGCTTATTACTAATCTTCTTTGCGTTGCGCATTTAGCAATTCGAAAACCAATATCAACATCAGGTCCCAAAAAATCAAGAAGAACCGATTTTGTTAAGCCATTAACAGATTCCTGCAAAATAGCTATATTCTTTATAGGACCTTTAAGTTCTTCACTATTTTGAGGTAAAACGTATTTTACATCTGCGCACCATAAAACGCTTTTAATTGATAGATGCGTTTTGGCATCGGGAAATTCATTGTGCAGGAAGTTAATAACATCATGCATTAAGGAATATGATATTTCAATACATTTGATCGCTTCTTCGATTTTATTAATTTTTTTATAAAGCAACACTTCATCGCCAACAAATTTCCATATATTTATGCTGTCTTGTAAACGTTTTTTTAATCCATTAGCAATATATTCGTAAAAGCGATGCATCATAACCGGCCATGATTCCGGACCAGATTGTTTGCTAATAGTTTTGTATCTTGTGGAGTTTGCTATATCAAAAGAAAAGAAAATATAAAACCCGTCTAATATATTTTCTTTGGACGATTTGATATTTTGCAGGGCATCAATTTTATTTTGAGGAATTGAATCATGCGGCATGAGGTTATTCCCATTGGAAAAGACCTAACCATTTACCTCGGTTACTCGCCGCTTCCGTAGAAACATCAAAGTGTTTTGCAATAGGCTGAATACGATACATATTATGATCGAGATTTTGGTTGGCGATTTCGATGAATTCCTCTTTTGGCATCAACAACGCGGCGGCGAATTCGCTGGCTTCATTTTCTTCGATGCCATATCCATAACGATGGTAAACGGAATCCGTATATTCACCAACAGAGTTCCATTTATCGTCATCAACCAGATAACCCATGTGGAGAAATAAATGGCCAAGTTCGTGCGCGACGGAAAAACGTTTTCTATTTTTATATGCGTTTTCATCTAAAATAATTTTAAAACCATTTCCATCTTTTTGGATTGATGCTTCGCATTCTAATTCCTCATTATCACGTTGTACTAGTTTACCTCCTAATTTTTGAACGACTGTTCTCACGTTTAAAGGAGTTTCAAGTTCAAAAACTTCTCTGATCTTATCAACTAGCCGATTAATATATTCGCGTCTAGCTCGATCCATGAATCGTCTCTCCCTTTCAGAATCTCATTGTCCATGATAATTCGTTCAGTTATACTATAGCATAATATTTTAGAGGGTATAATTTAATTTTATACTCTAATCATTATGAAAACACAGAAATATTTTTGATTTATCGAATCTCCTTTTAGAAATGACATTCATAAATCTATTATTATGAATAGGATAAGACATTATTTTTCGCCGCAAAACGCCGGTTTCACTCCCATCTCCTCCAAAATATTCCCCGCATGTTCTACGGCGTCGAGGACCCATTTGATGTAGCGGACGTCTACGTGAATGGCTCGGGTTACTTCTTCCATGAAGACGAGGTCGCTGGCTACTCCTTCGATGTTGCCGTCGAAGGCTATGCCCGCGAATTCGCCTTTGGCGTTGAGCGTCGCCGAGCCGGAATTGCCGTTGGTGATGTCGAGGTCTGTCAGGAAGTTAACGGGAACCTCGCCTATTTCTTTGTCAACGTAGGGGCCGAAGCGCCTTTCGCGCAGGGCTTCGAGGATGTTGGCGGGCAGTTCGAAGGGGAACTCGCCTTTGTATTTCGCCCATTTTTCGCCTACCTGCCATACTTTCGTGAAGGGGAAATACTCTTCGCGGCCGGGGGCGGGCCTATAGCCGCGCACGGTTCCGTAGGAGATGCGGATGGTTCCGTTGGCGTCGGACGCGAGGACGCCTTGATGGAAGGCTTCCAACGCTTTGTAGTAGATGGGGCGCGCGAGAATCATGTCACCGGAAAGGCGTTTCTCT
>JBFMBP010000124.1 GCA_040755155.1 Candidatus Omnitrophota bacterium
GTAACCTCACCTGTTCATCCGTGACCATTCCAACCTCCTTCTTCGAGATTGGGATCACTTTATCTCGTCTCTTCAAACCGGGAATTTTAATTGTCGTCAGGAGGGAATTTTAATTGTCGCTGATCAGACGCCCTATTGAATGCCCGTTCCCGGCTCCGCCGGTGGTTGGATGTGAATGAATAGGCGTTTCAAGGAACAAACAGCATATTGCATGGTTATCATGTATACGCACACGCCGACAATACCCAGGTAGGTTTTTCGCTTCAATCTCTTTAAAACCAATGCAATCATAGCGAAAGTCCTTTTTTCTCCCGTTTCAGGGTGGGTATCACGTGCGTGTGCGTCTTTTGCCAGGGTGGGTATCGTCGGCGTGTGCGTGGGTGGGTATCGTCGGCATGTGCGATAATTGTTTTTTAGGGACAGAGACGATGCCTTTACCTTTACCCAAAAAACCGCGTCGGACATCGCTTGAACGGCATTGAATAGGCGCATCGCCCGGACGCCATCGGATAAAGTCAGTGGACAGTGAATAGAGACTTTTGTCTTTTTCGAATGCTCCGCCCTGATGTTCAACCTTGATGAATCCCTTTGCCAGCAGTTCGGAAAACCCACGCGCCGCGCGCGTCTTTGAAATGCCGTACCTAGCCAATTCTTTATACGTGAGTGAAAGTTTATTTTCGTCAACGCGCATCATCTCTTTGATGCCCTTTTTTCCCGGACATCTTTTGAATTGTCTTTTACACAGAAACATCAACAGCATGACGGTGGAGCAACTCGAAACAATCGCCGACGTTCCTGAGACTCCCAGGCTAATGAATGCAGGACTGAGTAAATATCGGGTTTCAAAAAATGTCCCTTTGCCATATCCATCGGCCATTCCATCATCTCCATTCAAGAAATGGAGAGTCGGTTTTCATGCTTGAAATGATGCGCATTTCCGGTATAATGTAGGGCATAAATGACTCTCCATTTCCGCCCGCGCCTGCCAGCCAGTAAGACGGGCGTTTTCTTTTTATCATCCACCCGGCAACGGACAACAACGCCGTCGCGTCCGTCTCTGTCCAAAATAATAGGCTGCGTAATATGCCAGGGCAAAAAAAAGCGCAATGATTGCCCTGTCGAACGATGGGGCTGTCATTGGCTTGCCCTGGACGCCAATTCAGCCCACACCCAATGAAACGCCTCAATATCCATAAACTTCGCTCCGATAACATGTTTTTCTGTATCCTGGTTATGGGGAGTCGCAGTCATTTTTCTCTCCGATCTTGCAAACTTATATTTTCTCGTTTGAGTGGCTGCACGGTGTTTTTTACCAAAAAACTATCTAAATCTTCTTGAGAAAATCTTAAGCTTGCGCCGAGCTTTGAATAAGGAATTCGTTTCAGGTGGACCAAATTGTAAATCGATTTTTTTGACTTTTGTAAATAATCCCCCGCTTCTGAGATCGTCAACCAATTACGATAAGTCGGATTCATGTTTTTTTTTTGCCTTTCCGATTACATTTTTGTGTTGCTTTTAAGTTCTTTTTGTAATTTAGCAGGGGGAAATAAAAATAATATTCACCGAAATAAAGGCTTTACTTCGGTGAATATCGGTGAACTTTTTAAAATTAGTTCATGTTGCGATGGTTATTTTTTTTGAGGGGCGCGAGAGAGGACATTATTGAGGGTATTATCGAGGATATTACCTTTTTTAGGTTTGCCACTATTCAACACTCGTTGTTTTACTGTCGCCAATTGCTTACGGTTGAACGGCTTTCCACTTTTATTTAAAAAACTGGACTCCACAAACGCATGGATATTTATAGAGTCGGGAATGAATTTCTTTGCTATGAGTTCCTCGAATAAATAAACTAACTGATCTTCAGTTCCTAACCATACTATCTTTTCAAATTTACTTGATGGCTGCGTTTTTTGGGACTCGGCATCGGAGGGTTCGTTCTCTTATTTTTGGACTTCAGATGAGGTTGGAGATTCGATCTTTTTGGGGAGACGCTCATCCAAATAGTCCAATTCTTTCTTTAGCAGATCGTTAAGTTCTCCGGCGCCGGTGAGCCAACAGCCGTATCCCGTAAATGCTTCACGTTCTACAAGATTGATAGCATTCAATAAGCATGAGTGCTCGAATTCGCGTTGAAAGTTTTCCGCAGATTGAATTTTATCCTGAACGGATGGAAGCGCATCCAACTGTTTCCTAAACGTTTTCCATGACGGTTCGTTTTGCCAAGTTAAACGTTGCGGTTTATTCTTTACCGATTTGATTCGTTCAATCATCTTGCCGATTATCTGTTGAGTTTTCATGTCGTTTTTCCCTTTCGTAATTCAACCCGTTGACGGCTTGTTGCAAGTGGCTGGGGGCGAGGTGAGAATACAACCGCGTCGTTTCCGTGTTGGAATGTCCCAAGAGAGCCGCCACTGTATAAA
This sequence comes from Candidatus Omnitrophota bacterium, assembly GCA_040755155.1. NCBI lineage: Bacteria > Pseudomonadati > Candidatus Omnitrophota > Candidatus Omnitrophota bacterium. The sequence goes on from JBFMBP010000124.1 coordinate 2,424, forward strand.
GGGGAGTTCCGGCCATAACCAGGTGGGAAGCGAAGGTATGCCGCAACGTATGCGCCGTTACCTTCTGGTCTCCCGTGATGGGAAGCCCGGCCAGTCTCACCAAACGATGAAACCGTTTCTTCATACCCTCATAACTGACGGATAAAATCAAGCCGTCAGGTTGGCCTTCCGCCCGCCGTTGAGACAAAAACGAGTCCAATTCATCATTGATGGGGATAACCCGCGCCCGCCGGGTCTTGGGCGTCCAATCCTGGCGGGGGGCAACGGTAATGGTTCGTAAATTCAGGTCAACATCCGCCCAACGCAAGGCTATGATTTCTCCCGCCCGCATTCCGCCAAATAAACCCAACATAACGAAGATTTCCAGTTCTTTGGACAGTTGAGAAGCCGTCTCCCGCAAAACGAAAGCCTCTTCTTTGCTCAGAAAACGCAAACGACCACCCTGTTCTTGAAGTTTGGAAATAACGGGAATGCTGGAAACAGGAAGCATCTTCCAAACCGCTCCTTTTCGCAGCATGGGCAGCAAGCAATGATGGGTTTCGATATTGACGGTCCTGGGTTTCACCGATTTCAACCGTTCCCGCTGATAGGCTTCGATTCGAGAAACCGTGATTTCTTTGATAGGAGTATCCGCGCCGAAGAACGGAAGGATAAAATTTTCAAATAAAAGACGCTTGTTTTTCGCCCAACGGGGAGATTGGGTGGAATCGGAATGCTCAAGATATTTTTGGAGCAACTCGCCCAAAGTATGCCGCGCCCGTTGAGTCGGCAGGTCGTTAAACTCTCGCGCCTCTTCCACCTTGAACCGAGCAAGAACCTCCTGAGCGATTTTTTTCGATTCGGTTTTGGTGGATAATCGTTTCCACCTCCCCCCGTTCTTGTATTGAACGTACCAAATATTGCTGCCGGGTCTCTGTATCAGGCTCGCCATGATTGCTATTTCCTTTCGTACACACGGAATTTTTGCATGTACACCCGATTTTTTGTTTACTACTTGGCGGGAAAAAAATGGTTGAAAATGAAAGAAAAAACAGTGCGTACCTAGAATTGTACACAATAATTTAGCGAAATGCAAGGGAATATCGAGAAATGGAAAGAAGAGTAGGTTTGGTTAAGTGGTTATTTTAGGGAAACTTAGGGAAATTTAAGGTAAGCGGGAGACGGGTCTCGAACCCGCAACCCTCAGCTTGGAAGGCTGATGCTCTGGCCAAATTGAGCTACTCCCGCATAATACAATTTGAAAATTATGCTTCGCTTCAACGCGATGTCAAGCGATGCGTTTGGACTCTTGCGAGAAACTTGCTCATCTCAAAAGCATTTGATCGAAATACATATGTTGAATTGGCAATGCCAAAGCGTAAAATACTAAAAAAGCAAACAACTAAAATCATTTTACCCGATTGAAAAAACAGTCGGTTTATTAATGGAGAAACCTACAGCGGACGCGTTATAGAATCGGCAAATTCTTCCGCCAACGTCAGAAAAATAATCATGAAAATCATCGCCAACCTCATAATGTGCTTGCATTTTTTCTACGTTCTTTGCGTAGCCGTTCCGATCCTATTGATACTTATCGGCGCTTTCAGGAAGTGGAATTACGTGCGTAATTTTTGGTTCCGGTTGGTTCATTTCTCGCTCATCGGAATCGTGATCGCGCTGTCTGTTTTGGGATATCCCTGTCCATTAACCGTATGGGAAGATCATTACCGGCAATTAGGCGGTGAAAGCAGTTATTATCACGATTTTATGACCCATTGGATTTCAACTCTGCTCTATTACGATTTCGAGCCTTGGCAATGTACGATATTTTATATCGCCGTCGGCGTTTTTTTGCTCTCGTTATTTTATCTTGTTCCGCCGCATTCACCCTTACGCAAACCGCGGATTCCATCCAAATAATCTTCCATTGGTTCGTCTATAGCGTTCGTTCGGCGATTTTCATTCTCCATGAAATCCGATACGGCGCTTGAAACCCGAGCGATCCGCCATACATTTATGGAAAGAATCGTCATACAATCGTTGCGAGAATTCCGATCGTTATATTTCTCTTCATTCTCGCTCAGGAAAATTGGGAAACCGATATGCGTTATTTTATTTTAATCGCCGACGACGAGGTCAACAGCCGCGATGGATTGCGCAAAGCCTTGGAATCCAGCGAGCGGAAAGTCGAAACCGCCGCCGATGGCGCCGAAGCCTACGTCAAGTTCAAAAAACAGGGTTGCGACGTCCTCATCACTGACATCCGAATGCCGGAGATGAACGGCATGGAACTATTGAAAAAGGTGAAGGAAGAAGACCCTTCCGTGAGCGTCATCGTCCTCACCGCTTATGGCAGCATCGAGATGGCCGTCAAAGCCATGAAATTGGGGGCGTACAATTATCTTACCAAGCCGGTTAATCTCGACGAGTTGGAAATTTTGGTCGAACAGACGCTGGAAAAGCGGCGCATCGAGTTGGAGAACGAATATCACCGCGAAAGCGTCCAACCCGCCGAGGGCGTCGAAGGCATCATTGGCAAAAGCGCGCCCATGCGGCAATTGATGGAACAGATTCGGCAAATCGCTCCATCCAAAGCGAATGTCCTGATTACGGGAGAGACGGGAACCGGCAAGGAACTGGCGGCTCGCGCTATCCACGCCCTTAGCCCGCGCAAGGATCGCCTTTTCGTGCCCATCCATTGCGCCGCGCTTTCGGAAAATTTGTTGGAAAGCGAACTCTTCGGCCATGAGCGCGGCGCCTTCACCGGCGCGATCAAACAGCGCAAGGGCCGCTTCGAGTTGGCCGACCGGGGAACGATTTTTCTCGACGAGATCAGCGAAATCAGCGAGAGCATTCAAGTCAAACTGCTGCGGGTGCTTCAGGAAAAAGAGATCGAACGCGTCGGGGGCATGGAAACGATTACCGTCGATATCCGCATTCTCGCCGCCACCAACTCCGATTTGCAAAAATTGGTCAATGAAGGAAAATTCCGCGAAGACCTATATTACCGATTGAAAGTCATTACGCTCGATCTTCCGCCCTTGCGCGAGCGTCCGGACGACATCCCTCTGCTTTCGACCGCCTTCGTCGACCGATTCGCCAAAGAAAACGGCAAGAAACCGTTCCTTATCGATAACGATTTGATTGCCCTTTTCCAGCAATATTCCTGGCCGGGCAATGTGCGCGAGTTGCAGGGCGTTATCGAAAGCATGGTCATCCTCGCTAAGGGGGATCGATTAAGAGGCGAAAATGCTCCTTTTGAGATAAGGCGCCTGGCAGAGCCGGAAGCGCCGCCGATTCTCGCTGGAGAAGCCACCCTGGCCGAAATCGAAAAAAAAGTCATTCTACAAACATTGGAGAAATATGCGGGAAACCGTACTAAGACGGCGGAATCCCTCGGCATTGGACGCAGAACCTTAATCCGTAAGTTGCACGAATACGGCGTATCCAAATCTCCGGAGGACGATGAATCATGATGAAGAAATCCATTCGTATCGCAATCTATTTTGCAACAACGTTGACTCTTGCTTCCACGGGCGGAATGTCCGTTATAGCGGAGAATATCTCTTTGGATATTTTCGATCTTCCTTCCGCCAACCATACGGTAGTGGCCGAGGGACAGGGTTATTTTCCCGTATTGAACCAAGCGGGAGGACGCCTCTTCGCTATTTTCCGCGCGGGAGGAGGCCACATCAATATAGGCGGCGATCTCGTAGGCGCGTGGTCGGACGAGAATGGCTTGCAATGGTTTCCCCCTACGCCGATCGTCAGTTCCATCTATGACGACCGCAATCCCGCCGTAGGAATTACGCCAACTAAACGGATTGTCCTCGGCTATCACGAACAAGCGAGTTACAACGAAGAAGGAAAATGGGATCCCTCGCTCAAACGCGCGCGCGGAATGTATACATGGTCGGACGACGACGGCGCTACCTGGAATCAGCCTAAACCTTTCGGCGTTCCCGGCCTGGAAAGCGGCTCGCCTTACGGCCGCGTCGTATCGGGAACCGACGGAGTTTTACTGATGAATATTTACGGCCCGTTTACTGACAAAATTCCGGGAATGGCAAAAATCCGGCAGGACCGCGAAGATTACGCCTATCTCATCCGCTCCCAAGACAATGGCGCAACTTGGGGCGATCCCTCCCTCATTACGGAAGGCCACAACGAGACCACCCTATTGCCTCTCTCCAGCAGACGAATTCTAGCGGCGGCCCGCTCGACGGGAATGCAGCGCGTCGACGTTTGCATGAGCGAAGATGGAGGCCGCGTTTGGAGTTCGCCGTTGCGCATCACGGGTCAGAGCCAACATCCAGCGGATTTGCTGCGCCTCTCCAACGGCTGGATTTTGTTGGCGTACGGCGACCGCAGCGTCGAAGCGAAAATGATTCATGGCGTCATTACGCGAGATGAAGGGCGCTCCTGGGACATCAATAACGACATCATTCTCTCCCGCCCCGTGCGCGGCGATTTCGGCTATCCCAGCGCCGTGTTGACGCCGAACGGAAAAATCGCCGTCATGTATTATTGCGCAGGCGACGCCAAAGATTACTACGACGGCAGCAAAGCGCTAGCCTATATGAATCTTTTCAACGAAGCCGATTTCATCAACGCTTATACGAATCTATTTCTTGGCGGAGCGAAGTAACAGCGACAGGGAGACTTGGAGACTGGGTGACTTGGTGACTGGGTTCCAATCCCCCAGTTTCCTCTATGTTAATGTCTTAAAGTTTTAGGTTGGACTCAAACGAAGCGCAGCACTACGCCGTTATTGCCCGATAGAGAAACGCTCGAAGGGAAAGTTTTAATATGCGAAACAAAATTATACAAAATCCATCATCGCCGATCACTCGCAGAAATTTTATCAAAAACTCCGCCGCCGTCAGCGGCGTTTGGGCGCTAAATGCAACGCAAGCCGAAGCGGACAACGCAGACGGCTTTCGTTTTACGCCCGCCGGCTCGCCAACGATTCCCTCCCCTCCTTTGCCCCTGCCCGATCTCTCGCCCGCCAAGTGGCTTTGGCACCCCTCCGGGCGCTGTTTGCAAAATACATTCATTCTCTTTCGCCGGACGCTTTCCCTCGCCGCCAAGCCCAAACGCGCAACGGGCTGGATATCCGCCGACAGCCGTTATTTACTGAACGTCAACGGTCAGCGCATCCACTGGGGTCCGGCGCCGTGCGATCCGCGCTTTCTGGAAGCCGATCCCATCGATTTGACCAACAGTCTGCAAGCGGGAGAAAACGTCATCGGCGCGCAAGTTTTGTTTTACGGGCAAGGCGAGGGAACCTGGCCTACAGGCAAGCCAGGCTTCCTTTTTTACCTAGAAATTGAAGACGCCAACGGCCATATAGAGATCATCGTCTCCGACGCTTCTTGGCGTTCTTTCCTGGCGCGGGCTTGGAAGCCGGGCCAATACAAACGCTGGTATCTGCGCTGCTTGCAGGAAGAATTCGACGCCCGCCTTTATCCTTACGGCTGGACGGAAAAGGGATTCGCCGCAGGGCCGGATTGGCTGGAAGCCATGATTCTAGATTGTTCCGCGGATAAGCCGCCGATCTGTTCGACATATACGGAATACATGCTCGACATGAGGGGCGATCCCCAGCAATCGCAACTGCGCGCTCGTACTATACCGCCGATGAAGGAATTTTTGGTTCCAGTCAAACAATTGACCGAATCATGCTGGATCGAATGGAAGCGTCCGGCGCAGGATTATTTCGATTTTTTAATCCCTGATGCTTTCGATTCGGATCGGACGGCTTCGGCTTCCATAACGGCGGACGGCGCTTGGATCGTCCCAATGAATTCGGACCGCGCCGCCGCGTTGACCTTCGAGTTGGAGGAACAAATCGTCGGCTGGCCTTATTTCACTATCGAAGCGCCGGAAGGAACCATCATCGAGCTGATGCCGCACGAAGCCCACCAGCCCGGCGGCCTGGCGCTGCTCAATACCCATCATCATTCCTGGAGCCGTTTTATCTGCCGCGAAGGGGAGAACCGCTTCGAAACTTTCGATTACGAAAGCTTGCGCTGGCTTCAGCTCCATATCCGCAATGCGCGCGGTGAAATTAAGGTAAAAAACGTTGGCGCGCGCCGGCGAATATACCCCTGGCCGCATCAACCGCAAATCGCCTGCACCGATTCCGGCCTGCAAAAGTTGATCGGCGCCACCGTCAACACGCTCAACAATTGCGCCCAGGAAACATTGGTAGACGGAATGGGCCGCGAGCGCCAGCAATACAGCGGCGATTGCGGTCACCAGATCCACGCCATTTATTCCGCCTTCGGCGAGACGAAGCAGTTGGCCCGCTACATTACCACCTACAGCCAGGGTATCACGCTGGACGGCTATTTCCTCGATTCCTGGCCCGCCTACGACCGGTTGGCGCGGCTGATGGAGCGGCAACTTTATCTTTCTGGCTGGGGATCGATTCTCGATCATGGCGTGGGTTTTAATTTCGATTGCTATTACTACTATCTCTATACCGGCGACAAAAAAACGTTAGAAGAGCCGTATCCCCGGCTGCTGCGCTTCGCCGATTATCTAAAAAGCATCCAAGGCAAGGATAATTTGTTGCCCGTGGAGAACATTGGCTCGCCCTGCGTTTGGATCGATCATATCGCTTATAAGCGCCAACGGCACAAACAATGCGCCTTCAACCTCTACGCCGCCGCCATGCTTGAACACGCCCTGGCGCCGATATGCAAAGTCTTCGGCGAAGAGACGCGAGAACAAGAGGCCATACTCTTCGGGCGGGAATTGCTGCTGGCCGCTATTCAACATTTCTGGGATGGAGAACGAAAGATTTTCGTCAACAATCTCCCTTGGCGGCAAGAGGAGAAGGAGATCCGCCTATGCGACCGCTCTCTCGCCACGGCGATTCTCTTCGATCAATGCCCGCAAGAAGACGCGCAAGCCAGTTTGAAGGCGCTGGCGGAATGCCCGCCGGATATGGGTTTCTCCTACCCCGCCAACGCTGGTTGGCGCTTGTGGGCTTTGGCCAAAGGCGGACGTCCGGACATTGTCCTGAAAGATTTACGCGGGCGCTGGCTGGAGATGGAATCGGTCGCCCTCAACAATTCATTGCAAGAGGATTGGCACGCCCGCCCCGATTCCGGTTCGCAGTGGAGCCATTGCCCCGTCGTCCCGTTATACGTTCTTACCATGAGCCTGGCGGGCATCCGCCCGTTAACGCCGGGATATACGCGCTGTGAAATCCGCCCGCAATTGGCGGACTTGGAGAGCCTCGATCTGACGGCGCAAACGATCCAAGGCCCCATTCGCTTGCAATCCAAAGGCAAGATAGGCAACAGAGAGATCGCTATTGCGCTGCCGCCAAATTGCGAAGGAGAATTGGTCGTATTGGAAGATGAAAAAATCGCCTTGCCGCGAATATCGGGCAAGAATCCAGCCGGCTGTTCGCGTTATCAACTTCCGGCGGGGAAGACTTCCGTCGTAAAGTTGATGACGAGTTGTTAATCATCAAGTACTCAATACTCAATCCATTGAAAAATCTACGATTGAAAAACGAAAGGTAGAAAGTAGAATAAGAGAGAAGACATGATGAAATACATCTTGACGGAACAAGCTAGGATAAATATACGAAAACGAGGCGTTTCGATTCAGATGTTGGAGGATGTTTTAGAATCTCCTCAGCAAATCGTGGATGGAGATGGTCATTTAATGGTGTTCCAATCGAAAAAGGTATGGGAAAATGGAAAAGTTTTCTTGGTGCGATTGGTAGTCGATTGCCAGAAGGATTATTTGAAAGTGGTGACAGTGTATCGAGCCGAAAAAATTGATAGATATTGGAGAAAAGACCAATGAAAGTAATGTACGATCCAGAAGTTGATGCTTTGCAAATTGTTTTTAAGGAAGGAGAGATCGAATCGAGCGAGGAAGAGATGGATGGGATGATTTTCGATTTCAATGAAGAGGGGAAGGTATTAGGATTGGAGATATTGAACGCTTCGGAGAAAGTGGACAATTTGGATGGAGTAGAGTTCATCCGAGAAAAAGCGAGGGCGTGAGAGTGCGGCAAGGACGAAATTTTCTGCCCTTGACGAATCCCCGCTACTTGTGAGTAAAGATCAGTAATACCAACCCGCAATGAGATTGTTGCTTTTTTTATTCCTCTCCCAAGATTGGGAGAGGTTAGGTGAGGGTTGATATTATTAGACTTATTATTCCCTAACCCTCTCCCAGAGGGCGAGGGAATTTATAAACAACAATCCTAACGCAGGCTGGTATAATTCACCATCGCATTGGATTCAAGCCCGGCTTCGTTTCATAGAGAACATCCCCATCGCTCACCAATCCATTGGAAGTAGAATAAGGAACGAACTTGGATGAATTGGGATAAGCCGCCAAATTGAGCGTATCGTCTTCTCGGTCCGGCCCCAAGCTGGCGATGGCGTAATCCTTCGCTTTCTTGGGATCGTCTTTGTAGGATTCCACGAATTCGTAATAATTATGCTGGTTGACGAAATTGGATTTTTCTTTCGGTTGGAAAATATCGATGGGAACGGTGGAGAGGTAAGCCACAGGCGTCGTGAAGCAACTCCAAGCCTTATACCAGCCTCCGATAGTCCAGGCATCAGGCAAGCGTCCGCCGCCATCCAAACGGTACATCTCGAAAGCGGTGCTGATCGTCTTGAACTCCGATTGCACGCGGCCGATCTTGGCGCGAATCTGCGCGTTGAGAAAATTGGGAACGGCGATGGCAGCTAGGACTCCGATAATAGCCACAACGATCAAGAGTTCGATGAGGGTAAAGGCTTTAGGGATTTTCATCATTATTTCCTTTTTTCCTATTACAAAAATATTAATAATAACAAATCCCATCTGACATGGTTTGGGATTCCAACGAGTAATAGATCGGGTAAAGCAGGCGGGATGCCTGCATTAAAAGGGCAGGCGGGATGCCTGCATTAAAAGGGCAGGCGGGACGCCTGCTTTACCCAAGGATGTCGAATAACAAAGTTTTTGTTTAGCGATTATTTTCATTTTTCTTCAAAGCGGCATGTATCGCGCTTAATTGATCGATGAAGGGCTGGGGAATCAAGCCGCTTGCTTGGATGGGAACTTCCCAAGTTACGACGCCTTGATGGGAGAGGATATCCCGCGTCCAATTGATGATCTGCTCGTTCGTAAAGCGCGGGCTTCCATGTCCCCAATTTTCTCCCAGATAGCATAGCATTTGGAATTGCGCTCCTTCCGCCCATCGGCCTTGGCATTTTACTTTATCCGGTTCGTTGGCTTCGCCCGCCGTATAATCCTCTTCCGGCGTTAAGGAGACGATGGGATAACGCACGCCGGGATTGAAGGCGACGATGCTGTTGGGATTGCCCGCGCGGGCCGCGGCGGCGAAACTGGCGAAATTGGGAGGATCGGGATGCTGGTACATGGCCACGGGAAAATAGCAGCCGTCGAACCACCAGCCGGAGACTTTATCCTTCCAGCGCAGCGACCATTCGCTAATGATGGATTCCCATTTGCGTTGAAAATTCTCCAGCCGCAGATCGCCGCCGTCGGGGCCGCCGTTGGGATATTGCCAAAGCGGATAGCGGCCATTGCGCCATTCCAACGCTTTCATGGCGGCGGGATCTCGGTCGGGCGCCCCGGCGGGAAGATAGGCCATGAGCCGAATGCCTTTGGGCTTGATAGCGTCCGATAGATCGCCGACCAAATCGCGCGTGGAGCACTTGCTGGGCGCAATGCCTACGATCTTGTCATAAGCGGCGTTGGGCGAGCAGTAATGCCCGGAATTCTGACCTAACGTAATAACGCAATAGCCCGCGCCCACGGAAGCCAATTGATTGGCGAGTCCCTTAACGTCCATCGCGCCGACGATTCGGTTCCACTCCTCCGGCGATGTCTTCTCGCCTTGGGCGACGACATCTGAAAGGTAATGAACGAAAACGCCCCAACCCGCTTTTTGAAACCAGTTCGTGCGTTGGATTTTTTCCGTCGAAGGCTCCACGCCTCCCGCCAGGGCGCATGATAATAGAATCATTAAGAATGTCGACGTTTTTTTCGTTTTCATTTTTCTCCCCCGATATTCCAATTGACGCAATTCGCGCGATATAAGAAAAACGCCCCGCTCTTAGAACGGGGCGTTTCAAGGCTATTAATAAAGTTCCCACGATCCAACGGGAGAGCCAATATCTTCCACTCCCGTCGCTCTCGCCGTGGCTTTAGGTTCGGCGACGGAGCGGAACATTACCCATTTGCCATTCCCCAAGTATGTAGCGCTGGGGTGAAAATTACGGTCATTATTATAGGTTTGCGTTCCTACCTCGCCGATGTCAAGCACGATGTTCTCATCGAGTAAAAAGGTAAGACCATCGTCCGTCGAAACAAAGGACGCAAACGGCCCAGACGAATTGGAGGGATTTCCCCAAGCGTACCAAACGCCCGCTTTGTCAGGATGCTTTACGACGGAGGAAAACTCCATTCCGCCCATGCCTTCGCCATCGTTCACTCCCGTATAATTCGTCCACATCCAGTTAATGCCATCCGGCGAAGTATAACGGTTAAGGAATTTGCCGTCTTGCGGCGCGTCGGCGATTTCCGGCTCCTGGCAGCAAACATAGGCGACGAAAGATCCATCTTGCAAACGAACGCCCGCAAATCGTTCTACTGGGCCGAAATCCACGGGATTGGGTTCGGCGATTCCATTGATCCATTCGTCGTTCGTCCAATTGACGCCGTCTTTGGAAACGCAGGTATTAATTATGTAGCCGCCTCCGCGAGAATCGGCGCAATACCACATACGGAAGGAATCTTTCGCCAGCTGAATCACGAACGGCTTGCTTTGCTTTGAAGTGCCAAAGCCTTTGCAGAGAGCGTAACCACCCCATTGAATGCCGTCGGCGTCGGAAGATTCGCCATACGTAACATCCGCGCCGCTGCTGGCGTCGAACCATGTCCGCCACTTATTGGCGTAAGAATCGAAAATCACGCAGGCGTAATAAGCGCGATTGGCGTCGGTAACGCCGGGATTGACGATGACGGGATTATGCGCGGCGTCATCCGTCCAGACGATGTCGATGGGATCCGCCCATGCCGTAATTCCAACGAATGACGCAATCATGACGGAAAACAAACAAATACTTTTCACTCTCATAAATTCCTATTTCTCCTTTGGGATTAATTTGAACAGTCTTATCGATACTATATCGAGTCATACTCTGCTTTACAAGAAGGTCGGGCGCTATGCCCAATAACAGATATCCGAGGCGTAAATTATATGTTGAAGAAGACGGTTCGCGCCGCATTCATGGCGTTGGTTATCATTAAGAAAACAGCGGCGGCTTTATGGGATGGATTCGGATGGTTCTTCGCCCGCCGCTTCCGGTTTGGCGAACTGCCGGGGATCGATGCCGAGTTCCCCCAATTTGACGTGCAGATTCTTGCGATGGACGTTGGCCATTTGCGCCGCTCTGGAGATATTGCCATTAGCCCGTTTGAGGAGATTCGTGAAATATTGGATTTCGAATTCGTCGAGGATGAAGCGCTTAGCGTCTTTGTAGTCGCGATTGAGAAGTTCTTTATGATAGACGCCCAATTGAGACGAAGGAACGAGGGATGTATGCAGCGAAGGAAGCAGCGCCTTAATATCCGTATCGCCAAGCACGATCGCTCTCTCGACGACGTTTTCCAATTCCCGCAGGTTGCCGGGCCAATGGTAGCGCATCATGGCTTCGATATCCTCGCCCGAAAAAGCGATGGGCGCCCGGCCCCGCCCTTTAACGCGCAGAAAATGCTCCACGAGAAGCGGCATGTCTTCCTTGCGATCCCGCAGGGGAGGCAGAACGATGGGCACGACGCTCAAGCGGAAGAAAAGATCGGAACGGAATTGCTCCTTATGGACCATCTCCTCAAGATCGTAATTGGTGGCGGCGATGATGCGGACATCCACTTTTTTGCATTGGGCGCTCCCCACCGGCTCGATGAGGCGCTCTTCGATGACCCGCAGGATTTTGCCTTGCAAGCGGGGCGGAATATCCCCGATCTCATCGAAAAAGAGTGTTCCTCCTTCCGCCAGTTCGAATTTTCCCGTGGCGGGCAGGGAGGCGTTCGTCTTCATGCCCCGGATGCGTCCGAACAAGTCGATTTCGAGAAGATCGGCGGGCGTTCCGCCGCATTGGATGGCGATAAAGGAATGTTCCCGGCGGGAACTTTTGCGATGAATCGCCCGGGCGATGGTTTCCTTGCCGGTTCCGCTCTCGCCTTTGACGAGAACGACGCTATCGGTAAGCGACAGGCGCTGCACCAGATCGAAAACGCGCAGCATGTTCGGATCGCGCCCCACAAGATCGCCTTCGCCGAAACGCCCGTACAATTCCCGGCGCAGGTAAAGATTTTCCAATTCCAGATGCTGCACCTGGATAGCTTTGCGCACCGTCAGTTTGATCTCTTCCAGATCGCAGGGTTTGAGGAGGTAATCGTGAGCGCCGTTCTTCAGAGTTTCCACGGCGTTTTCGATGGTTCCGTAAGCGGTCAAAATAATGACGGGAATATAATGGCTGACGTTTTTCACCGCCTGCAATACGGCCATGCCCCCACCGCCCGGCATTCGCAAATCGGTTATCACTAAACTGAGAGATGTCTTCCCAATGATCTCGGCCGCTTCGACGGCGTCTTTCGCTTCCAGAATCTCATGCCCATCTTCCATCAATGCCAGGGAGAGGATTTTTCTCATCTTGGCTTCATCGTCCGCCACCAGAATCGTCGCCATCGCGCCATTTCCCTTTCCAACCAGGATTAGCGTTATTCTTTTCGATTTGGAATATTCTATCTATTTTTACCTCGAAGAGAGAAAAGGAAAAGCGATATAAGATAGTCGAATGGTTCCTCCGAAGAGAAGATGTTATCTTCGTGGAAAAATCGCAATAAAAAAAATATATGATACTCTTAGCCATTAAAAGATTAGTGAAATGCATTTCTAACCGCTGACCACTGTATAGGGACGACATGAAACGCAGCCATTTTTTGAAACGGATTCTCGAACATTCGGAACCTTGGGACATCGCCATTATAGGCGGCGGGGCGACAGGCGCAGGCATTGCCGTGGACGCCGCCTCGCGCGGCTATGACGTTGTTTTGTTGGAACAGAGCGATTTCGGCAAGGGAACGTCGAGCCGATCTACGAAACTCGTGCACGGCGGAGTGCGCTATCTTCAGCAAGGCAATATGTCCCTCGTCATGGAAGCCCTAAAAGAGCGCGGCATCTTACTGCAGAACGCGCCCCACCTGGTGCGCGACATGCAATTCGTCGTGCCCAACTATCATTGGTGGGAAGCGCCATTCTACGGGATCGGCCTCAAGGTTTATGACGCGCTCGCCGGAAAGTATGGCTTCGGCCATTCTTCTTTATTAACGCGGGAGGAGGTTCTGACTCGCATTCCGACGTTGGAACAGGTTGGCTTGCGCGGCGGAGTGCTGTATCACGACGGCCAGTTCGACGACAGCCGCCTGCTTGTCAACCTTATCCAAACCGCCGCCGAACAAGGCGCCTGCCTGATGAATTACGCGCGGGTTTTACGAATCGTAAAAGACTCCGACGGTTACGCCGACGGTCTCGAATTTCAGGATGAAGAGACGGGATTGAGTCATACGCTGAACGCCCGTTGCATCGTTAACGCCGCCGGTCCTTTTGGCGACGAAGTGCGGCGGCTTGACGATCCTTGCGCCGTCAACCTAATGGTTCCAAGCCAAGGCGTGCACATTGTTCTCGACCGATCCTTTCTTCCCGGAGATGCGGCCATCATGGTTCCGCACACGCGAGACGGCCGCGTAATGTTCGCTATACCGTGGCATGGCTATACCGTCGTGGGAACCACCGATACGCCGATATCCGAAGTTTGTCTGGAACCGGCGCCCCTTCCCCATGAAGTGGATTTCATTCTCGAAACGGCGGGCAATTATCTCGCCAAACGGCCAACGCGCGCCGATATTCTCAGCGTATTTACCGGCATCCGTCCCTTAGTCAAAAGCGGCGACGCTTCATCTACGGCGTCGTTATCCCGCGATCATAGCATCCATATCTCGCAATCCGGTCTCTTGACTATCGCAGGCGGCAAGTGGACGACCTACCGCAAAATGGCCGAAGATGTTGTGGATCATGCGATCGTTTTGGCGCGTCTCGAAGAGCGTCCCTGCATTACCCGTGAATTGCGCATACATGGCTATTGCCAGCAAGCGGATAAAATCGGCGCGTTCGCCTGCTACGGCTCGGACGCCGTACAAATTGAACAGATATTGGAGGAACAGCCGGAATTGGCCCAACCGTTATGCGAGTCCCTGTTCATTTGCGGCGTTCATGTAGTATGGGCGGCGCGCTTTGAAATGGCGCGTACGGTCGACGACGTTCTCGCCCGGCGCACCCGCGCCCTTTTTCTCAATGTCCAAGCCGCCTTAGCGATGGCTCCCGTCGTAGCCCGCCTGCTGGCGGCGGAGTTAGGATTTGACGAATCCCGGCAACAACGTCAGATCGAAACGTTCAAGAAAATAGCCGAAAAATTCACGGTCAAACCATGAATGGTCATAAAAACAGCGATGAGCCGCCTAACCGAAGTTTTCGGCGATAGCTGGGAGAAAAGTAGAAGAGCCATCCTGGCTCTTTTTTTTTTACTCTATTCAAGAGGCTGGAAGCCTCTTCTACGCTTGGTTTTCTCAGGAGTGAAGAATGGCGAGCGATTAGTTTCTCAACATAGAAACTTCCAAGAGCGACTTCAATACCGGCCGTCCGGCGGCGCCCCCTCCGTTGTCCCATGCGATAACGCCAGCGGCGCCCCGGTATCCGTTCATAGCGGCGACGGCGTCGCGCAGTCCCGCCCGGCTTGGTCCCGATTTTTGAAAACATACCATTAAGAGATTCGCGGCATCGAAGCCATAGTCGGCGCAAGCGTCGGGCGATGCGCCGTATTTTTCCCGATAAGAATCGTAAAAGCGGAGATATTCCTCCGTTGGATTTTGATCGTCGAAAGGATGAACAAGCTTAATCTGCCCAGAATACGCCTCAAGCAGATTTTCCTCGTTAAGACCAGGCATCCACATTAAATAAACAGGACATACGACGTTTTCATTTTTCAAAGCGCATAGCATCGGCGCGAGGCGATCCGGCGTCAGACGCATGACAATCCCGCCCGGCGAGAACTCCTTCGCACGCATGGCGATTTCCAAACTATCGCCGTTGGGAGTCAATTGTAAATGGAAGATTGGAGGCGCAGCTTCTCTTTGCAAAGCTGCCGATAGCGCCTCGGCGGCGATGCGTCCGTCATGGCGAGTGGATGTAATCATGCCGATCCTTTCGATTTTATCTCTCTTGATTCCATCTTTAACCAATATTTCCGCCTGACGGGAATCATTCGGCGGCAAACGGAAAATCCAAGGGATGCGGATATAGGTCAAAGTGGGATCGGAAGAGATAGGCGCGATCAACGGCGCTTTTAATTTGGTTACAATCTGTTCCGCTATGTGAGTTGAATCTCCGTCTATGGAGCCGATGACGGCCCAGACGTTATCTTCGATCAAGAAGCGGATCATCTCTTTGGAACCGGCGCTCCAGGGATTGTCCGACCAGCGCGGGATCAAGCGAAAGGGAACGCCCCCATAACCTCCCCGCCGATTGGCCTGTTCCAACGCCAGCGCCGCGCCCTTCCACAACGATTCGCCAATGGAACCGTCTTGCGTCGGCGCGAAAAAACCAAAACGGATTTCATCCAGCTTGGCTGGATTGTCTTTCTGGCTGTCGACGCCAGTGAATTGCAATGGATCGTCCAGCATTCTTTTATGGGGAATCGGATCGTTTTCCGCCGCCCATAAAACAACGCCGCCCATAAAGAGAAAAACAGCCCCGCATCGCAGGGCCATTAACCATAAATATTGGAAGAAAACTATATAAACCGGTTTCGGGATTTCTTTCTCATAAAATAAACCCCGATTTGGAGCGACGGCCAACCAACGTACTATTATGAGCAACGCCTCCATCATCCTTCGCCAAACAGTTCTTGCCGCGAATGAAACGTAAATACTCCGTTTTTCAAAATCGCCAAGTAGGCGGGAGAGCGGTTGGAAAAGATCGGATCGATCTCTTTTTTCCCTGTCACGCCGTCGAACGTCGTCATCTCAGCCAACTCGTCGCGTATCAACGCCCGGTTAAGACCGCCTTTTTCGATAGCCTGGATCGTCATGTTCATGCCGTCATAACCGTGAGCGGCGTAGGTTTCGGGATTGTCTCCATACCGCTCCTTGAAATCCTTTTGGAATTGTATATGAAGAGAATCTTCGCTTGCGGGATTGTAGGGATAACCCGCGACAACTTTATTCTCCTCTTTGCCGACGATATCGATAAACTCTTTCGTCACCAGGCGGTCGCTGCCCAGGAACCATTGATCCATCCCCATCGACCGCATCTGCTTGAGGATCATCGCCGATTCAACGGCGTCGCCATAGGTAATCACAGCTTCTGGTTTGAGCGCTTTGATTCGTTCGAGTTGCGGCGCGAAATCCTTATCTCCTACTTTATAATTCAGTTCGGCCAAGAAGGGAAATCCCAAACGCGTAGCGCCGTCTCGGAACTCGTCGATGCTGATGCGTCCATAACGGTTGTTGGCGCGCAAGGCAGCGATGCGGGTTACGCCCAGTTTCTTGAAAGCGTAATCGGCGAGCAGGTAGCACATTTGCCGGTCGTCCGTGAGGCAGCGAAAAACCCAGGGAATATTCGTTTCGATAAAAGTGGGATCGGTATCGCCAGTATTCATCATGGGAATTTCGATCTTCAGCGCGACGCGAATGGCGATATGGCTGTTGGCGCCGTCGATGGTGCCGAGGATGGCCCAAACGTTATCTTGATAGGCCAGATTGATGATCTCATTGCCGGAAGCGCCCCAAAGTCCGTTATCGTTTTTGACTACCAATTCGTATGGCGTCTTGCCGCGATAGCCGCCTTTGGCGTTGGCTTGTTCGATGGCCAGCCGCGCGCCTTCGAGCATTTTGATTCCCATCGGTTCTTCATGAGACGCGCCGCCTGTGGCGACGGAAACAGTTTTCATGATAGGACCGATAAAGCCAATCTTCACGGATTTCACATGCTCCGGTTCGGGAAGATGGCGACCATAGCCGCGATATTGCAGAGGTTGAAGAAAAAACCGCCGGTAAGGTTTAGTAAATTTGCCATAAGGAACGAATTCTTGCGGCGTCTTGCCGTAATCGTCCTTCGATTCGTCGACTTGGGGCGGCAATGCCGTTGTATCCATCACCCGTTGAAGGTTCTCTTCGCCTTTCGCCAGAGAAAAAAACATAAGGAACGCCGCAATAGCAAAAATCGCAAAAAACCGTTTCATCGCCATTCCTCCTTTATTTGGATTTCGACGATTCGTTCGGCGAGGATTGATTATTCTTCAAACCAGGCCAATAACCTTTTCCAATTCCCCGCGCTAGGCCATGACCCGTACCAATCCATACGTCGTCTCCCTGAAACTCGACGCAAATCATAAAATGATTGGGTAAAGATAGATTCGTAGTTTCGGCGCGGATTTCCTGGTTGCCAACGAGAACATGCGCCGTCCAGGTTTCCGCGTCTTCACGGTCGCGCCGATAGGTTACCCACGTATCGGAATCGAAATCCGCAATCGTCGCCAATCCCAAATCGGTGCAGCTGTAAGCCGACGTTCCGCTGCGTCCCTTTATGAAATTGATGAAACTGCTGGCTAGTCCGCTGTCGATTTCAGTATACCCCCGCCAATGGCGTCCATCGTAGCGGCTCATTCCAAAATAGGTAGAAACCCAAAGGACGTTGTCGATGTAAGAGGCGGCGGTGGTAATAATGTGGATCAAGCCGTCGTCGCGGTAGAGATCGATCTCCATCTCCCGGTCGGGATCGTGATGGGCGTCCCATTTTTTCGTCTTGACGTCCCATTCCAGAATGCCTCCGCCCCAGACGGCGCAGTAGACTTTATCCTCATGGGCGTCGACGTTGTAACACCAGATTTCATCCATCGGCGCATTTTTTTCCGTGAAGATTTCCCATTCGCCGGTGACGGTGTTGTAGCAGCTCATCCCCGCCGTCGTCGCCGCCCAGAGGTTGTCGTTTTCCATCGATACGCCGTAAACGACATCGTTGACGAGGCCGCTGTTCAGCTGGTGGAAATGATCGAAGCGTCCGCCGCTGAAGCGAGCTACGCCGCCGCCGAACAAGGCCAGCCATACGTCGCCCGTCTTTTTGCTTACGGTAATGCCGGTGATGACTCTCCAAGGCAGGCCGTCTTTTTCCGTCCAGCGCTTCCAAATTCCTTTTTCATATAGGGCAAGTCCGTTTTCCGTACCCACCCAAAGGCGATCGCCATCGGCTTTGAGCGAAAAGATATGGTCGTTGGGCAAGCCATTTTCTTCCGCGTAGAAAGTTTCCCACTCTTTATAGATAAATGGTTCGCCCGCCAATTGGGGAAGTTCGGCTTTCTTCTCTTCGCTCCATCCCAGCGAGAAACCGATGGACAATGCGATAAAGATCCATGCCATACGCTTCATCGTTATTCTCCATATTACAATGTTTTTAAATATTCGATTAAATCCTTCAACTGATCCTTGGTCATATCGTTGGTCACGCCATGCTCGTCGTAGGGATTGAATCGAGTCCAAATTTCTTCCAACGTTTCCGCCCGTCCATCGTGCAGGAAAGGCGCCGATTCGTAGATATTATTCAACTGGGGCACATCGAACTTATCGTTCGTATCCAACCATGATTTCGATCCAACGACTTCCACGTTGCGATTCGTAAAAAAGGGAGCGGGATGGCAGGTTACGCAACGTTTCTTGACGGGAATTTCCTCGCCGCCGTTTGTGCGATCGCGTTCGAAAAGAAGTTTTCCGTTCCATTGCGCCGGGGTTAATTCCGAACCGGCGCGGTAACGGTTTGGGGGAAGAGGAATCGTGCAGATATAACGATCGAGCGCATTGGCTTGTTCCAACGTAAAGGGATCGCTGCGCGTAAAAAATACGGCCAACCGGGGGCCGCATTGGCGCCGCAAGCTGGGATTGGTTCCTTCCCACTTGAAAGGCGCGGTATCCAGAATGCCGCGCAAAGTGCGGTTATCGACGGGATTGAAGCCGACGCCGTCCGGTTCGATGTCGTAAGTGATGCCGTCGATGCCGCCGTCGGGATGGCAGGAATGGCAGGAAAACTGCCGATTGAGCGTAATTTCTGCGCTATGGAATATTCGTTCTCCTTCGCGTTCGATAGTGATTTCCTGCGGTCCGCCAAGAGATATCGTTTTGACGCGTTCCTGTTTCGCAATATCAATAACGGACACAGCGTCGTCCAATCCATCCGCTACATAGACGAATTTTCCATCGGGAGAAACCGCCATGCCTCGAGGACTGCGGCCTACGGAAATTCTTTTCAAGACGTATTCGACGCTTACGCCAAGATTGTTGGGAAGTTTGGTTCGCCGGTATTCGGGATCGGCGCCGTCGAGAAGCGCTTTCATCTTTTCGATGTCGATTACAGCCACGGCGTTGATGCCGCCCCCGGTTACATAAGCGTATTTCCCATCCGGCGCGAATACGACGTCGGTGGGATCGGCGAAATAACCGTCGATTTCGTCCAATAACAACTGATCGACCCGCCCGTCCTTCCAGAGAACGCCGAAGCCGTTATTCATCACCCATCCTTGAATAACGCGGGTCATCGGAACGAGATTCTTGGTGCGTATCAAGGTAACGAGCGCAAATTCCCCATCCGGCGATACGTCGACGCCCTGAACCATGTTGGCTTCGGGAATCACAATCCGGTTTTCAACGAAGCCCGTACCGGAATTGATGACAGTAACCTCAGAGCGACAGGGTGTGCGGAAAGGAATGAAATGGGACAGATTGTTGGTTAAGTAAAACCGCTTTCCATCCGGCGAGCGGGCGATTCCCCAAGCGCCCCGCCCGGCGGAGAGGCGCTTCGCTTCCGCGCCCCGGCGCAAATCCACAACGGAAACGTCATAGGACCCGGCGTTAGCGACGTAGAGATAATGGCCATCCCCATCGGTCATCAGCTCATGGGGTTCGTCGCCGACGGAAATGTGGAATAACACCCCCAAAGTGGCGGCGTCAATGACGGAAACCGTATCCGAACCGCGATTGCTGACGTAAAGAAATTTTTCGTCCCGAGAAAGAGCGATATCGTGCGGCTGATCCTGGACTTCAAATTCGGAGACGATCTCGCTCGTTTCCGGATCCAAGACGATGACGCTGTCGGAGGCTTCGCAAGCGACGTATAACCGTTTGCCGTCGCGGCTGAATTCCAAGTTGAAAGGAGTTTTATATTTTCCAATAAACGCCGCCTTTCTTTCCGGCGGTTTGCCGTGTTCGATCTTCTTCCACATAGCGTCGAAGTCGAACGGCTTTCCATCGATTTCTTTGGGATGGCATTTCAAGCAGGTCTCGCGATCGGCTTTCTGCAATCCGGCCTGACGAGCGGCGATGGGATCGTTCATCACCGCTTCGGGAATATACTCGCTGCCGGGGCCGTGGCAGCTTTCGCACTGGACTCCCTGGCCTATATCGAAAGACTCCATAAATCTTCCCGCCGGTTCGCCGCCGCCGGTGGAATGGCATTTCAGACATTCCGCCGCTTCCTGGGGATTGCTTTCGATTCCCTTGTTTCTGGCAATCTCTTCCGCCTTCGTAGTTCCCAGAATCGCGTAGGCGTTGGCATGGGAAGAGAGGCGCCATTTGCTGAAGGGATACCCTTTCTCTTCTCCACGATGGCATTTGGCGCAAACCATGACGCCGACGTATGTTGGTCCGGGCAAAGGTTCGATGGAAGGAGTCTTTATTTTGATCTCGCCGCCTCTGCCGGAATGATCGATTTCGCAAAGCGCTTGCTTGAAATCGAATTTCTTAACCTTAATGACGGCGGTGTGGGAGCCTTTTTCCTTATGGCATACTAAACAGGTGGTTTCATTACTGGCGTTATCGTCCGGCATTCGCAATCCGGCTTTCATAGCTTGCTCTTTATTCGCCATGACGTTTTCTTCCGAATAGGCGCTGCCGGGGCCGTGGCACATCTCGCATTGTACGCCGTCTTCAATATAAAATTTTTCGTCGCGCTGCCATGCCTCCGTCTGGGAAGCCGTAGCGTGACAGCCGAGACAGATGGGGCTATCGAATGGATCGACGGCGATTCCGGAAAGCTTGGCGATTTCTTTGGCTTCGGGCATCGCCAGCGCGGCGTAGGCGCGGGAATGAGCGGAGAGACGCCAGGGATTGAACTGGTTGCGCTTGCCCATGATGTTATTATGGCATTGGCGGCAAGCCGTTTCTCCCACATAGTACCTTTCCAGCGGTTCGGCGGACTCGACGCTCGCCGTCCCGGCGGAGACGATCGCGGCGAGTAGAATAAGGGCGAATAGTCGTCCCATCGTGCGCAACTCCCCTCTACGAACCGGATTCGGATGGTTCCTTCACAGTCAACACTTGATCGGCGGCTATGTTTTCCAAGACTTGGACGGCGCCGCTGGGCCAACGCAATTCAATGCGCTCGGCGCGATCCACCGTTCCCAAGCCGAAATGGGCGCGGTAATCGCTTTGCGAAAGATAGCCAGAACTGCTGGCGATATCCCGCGTCTGCGTTTTGCCCCCCGCGGTGAGACGGATGCGCGTCCCAATGCCGTCGCGGTTGCTCTGAGTTCCTACAGTATGAATCTTCAACCAATGGCCGCGGTTGCCGCCGTCGTTGTGTAATAAGCGAGGCCGGGCATTCAAGTTCAGGATCAATATATCCAGATCGCCGTCGTCGTCGTAATCGCCCACCGCCGATCCCCGGCTGACGAATTTGTCCTGAAAATCCTTGCCGCATTGGGCGGATATATCTCGAAACCGCTTCCCTTCGATATTTTTAAACAACAAATCCTCTTCCGGTTCCAAATGGTGGCTATCGCCGTTGCTTATGAAGATGTCGATATAACCGTCATTATCGTAATCGAAAAAATTTCCCGACCAGCTCGTGTATTGTCCCACAACAGCCGCGATGCCCAATTGAGCGCTTTTATCCTCGAATAAACCTTGGCCAGTATTTATATATAGACAACAAAAACTCATATCGGGAACGAAAAGGTCGATGAGTCCATCTAGGTTAATATCCCCAAATTCCGGCCCCATCGCGGAAGTGGCCTCGCCGTTTTGGCCGAAACCCGTCGCCGTCATCAACGCAATGTCGGTAAAGGTTCCATCGCCGTTATTCTGGTAAAGATAATTCTCCATGGCGTCGTTGGCGACGAAGATATCCTGGTCTCCGTCATTGTCGATATCGCAGGCGGAGACGCCCATCGCCCGCCCTTCCGGATTGTAAACGCCCGCTTTTTTCGTTACGTCTTCAAAGGTCCCGTCTCCCCGGTTGTGGTAAAGAGTATCGGGTTGGCCTTTATAAGCCAAAGGGCCGGGAAACGCATCGGCGGGGTAATAATATTTGTATTCGGGATCGTAGGCGACGTAATGGCCTACATAAAGATCGAGAAAGCCGTCCTTGTCGTAATCCAAAAAAACGCAGCCGATTCCCCATAGGTCGCTTTGATCGCTTTCAAGCCCCGCCTCCTTTGTATAATCAACGAAAGTTCCATCGCCGTTATTCCGGTAAAAAACGTTGCGCCCATAATTGGTAACCATAAGATCGGCGTCGCCGTCGTTGTCGTAATCGGCCGTCAGGCAGGCCATGCCGTAGTTCTTATCGCCGATGCCCGCTTCTTCCGTCGCGTCGGTAAAGGTTCCATCGCCGTTGTTGCGGTAAAGGGCGTTGGATAGTTTTCCCTCCATTATGCGCCCTTTCACATGGCTGACGCCTTTGAGATAAGCCCCATTCATCAGATAGATATCCAGATCGCCGTCGCCATCGTAATCGAAAAAAGCGCATCCGGCGCCGGTGCCTTCGATGATATTGCTCATCTCATCGTCGCCGATACTGTGAACGAAATGAATTCCCGCCTTTTCGGTCGCATCCGCAAGTTGGGGAACGGCTTCTTCGCTGAAGCCGTTTCTATTGGCTAACGCCATCAATAATAACAGGCAAGGAAGGATGATTCTCACCACATTTCACCCCCTTCAAGTTTTTCGTTCTGAGTTTTGGCGTACTCCTGAGAATACGTCCGGCTGTCCCAGGCAGCGCCCATATCAGTCCATTCGACAAACAATCTGCGTTCGAGCTCCTCAAGCGGTTTCTCCGTCGGCATCAGTTTGGGAAGAGGGGAATATTTTATCGCTTCGGACGAATTCGTTTCCATGCGTTTACCGAAAAGATGCCAAATTAAGGGACTTTCGCGGGCAGAACCCGGTTTCACGTAATATTCATCCTTACGATCATCGATAGCGGAAAGAAGAGCAATATAAGCTTGGCTGTACGAATCGCCGCCGCGTTCGACAAGTTGACGAACATCGAGATTCGGCGGCGCTCCGCCGGACGAGTGACATGACGCCGTGGAGCATTTAGCTTCTACGATTGGAGCGATGTCATGTTTAAAATCCACCGTCCGCCGCCGCGCAGGAGGAAGAAGCAACTCCACTGCTGGCTTAATTACAGCATCCGCTAAGCGATTGGGTGGGGAAAGTTCGAGATCCTCGTGACAGCCCGTGCACCCCCGCGATTCTCGCGGCATTACCCACGTCCAGGAGCGCTGAGAGATGAACGCCATGCCGTTCTCATCCAACGCCTGGAAAGCGATAGGCGTCCGGGCGGGAACTTGAATATGAAACGAACCGTCCGCTTCAATAGGAATATCCCCTAAAATTCTTTGCAGACTTAAACTAGGAATGGAAAAATCATCAGCGTCTTTCTCCGAAAAATCGCAAAGGGGATATCCCGGCAGTCCCTCAACAAACGGCAATCCTTCAATCACCCGCAAACGCTTGATTGCGCCTGGCTTGATATCCCGCAATTCGGGCCGGTCGCTGGCGTAGGCGTTCAAACAATAAAAAACGCCCACGGTTCGCTTCTCGTCGACGACGGTAGCGCGCCCTTTTACCCGCGCATGAGGCGCGAGGAATTGCGCATCGATGCAATGCCAACCCGGCTCGGATGCTATGGGTTGGAGCAGATCGCCAAAGCGATAGATAGCGTAACTGGAATCCAGCGAATTGGCTCGGTGCGATACATACAATAATTGTTCGCCATGATCGCCAGATAGAGGGCAAGGGGAATGATAGAATCCATCACCCGCTGCGGCGAGAACTTCATGAGTATGCAAAGGACGGCGCAGGGAGACGCAAGCCAAATCGCCCCCGCCCAGCCAGGAGTTGCGGTTCGATTCGATGAAATAGACGCGCCCGCTGGGGGAAAAGCGCGCCATTTCTTTGAATAAAGGCGGTTCGCCGCCGCCATAAAACAAAAGTTGATCCGTCCCGTCGTTGCTGATTTCCAATAAGGACAAACGTCCCAACGGCGTATTGGGCGATCCGTCATTTTTCCAGCTGGTATACGCCACCCGGCCATTGGGCAGCACTTCGGGGTCGAAATCGGAATTTAAATTGAAAGTAATGCGCTGAGCGTTTCCGCCGTCCATATCGCAAACATAAAGCGAATAGGCGGAACCCAAACCGTTTTCATTGCGCCAGCCGTGATCGGCGCTGACGAATACGATGCGGTCGGCGGGCGCCGGATCGTTCAGGTGGAAGAGAGCGCCTACATAAAGGGGAGAGACGCAATCGCGCAGTCCTGTGGGCAATAGGCGTTTATTGGAGCCGTCGCGATCCATGCGCCATAGGCTCCAAGAATCATCCTTACTCTTTTTCCCGGCGAATAGAATCGTCTCGCCGTCGAAGGAAACGGCAGGGTCTTTGGCGGAAACAAATTCCGGCGTTAGAATCGCGAGATCGGATCGATCGGGAAGCAGCGCGGCGATGCGGCATCCATCGACATACCGGTCGGAAGGAACGAAATAAGGACGCCCCGCCGGTTCGGCGGAAGCGGGGATTTGAACGAAAACGATTCCCGGCGCTGCTAACGCGCCTTCAGTACATTCCCCAATGATTAAGAAAACCATCCACCCCAACAAATAACCAACCATTCTACAAACGCCCATAAATGTCCCTAGCGCGCCGGGAGTACGGCGCTGGCATCGATTTCAAACAACAATTCCTCGCGGCAAACGTCAGCCGCCATGCAGACGGCTTGTTCCACCTTATAGCCCATACGTTCGGCTACGCGGTAAAACGCATCGATATCTTCCGTCCGCTTCACGAAAACGGTTGCTTGGCAAATATCGCCGAGACCCGCCCCGGCGGAAGCGAGCAACGCTTCCACATTCTCCATTGTGCGAACGACCTGGCGCTCGGCGTCTCCGGCGTAAAGGCTTACCCCTCTTTCATCGATAGAAGCGGTGCCGGATACAAAGAGGCATTTCGATTCCGCTAAGGAAACCGACAATCCCCGCGAGAAAGCCGATCCATAATCAGGCGCTTCGTTTTGCTTGGGATTAATCATCCGTTTTACTTGGAATGGACGTCTTTCCAACGGCTTCATCGCCAATAAATCGAGCGTACAGCGCGCGCCGCGCGGATTTTTGCCTTCGATGCCGGTGCTGGCGGGAATGATGCCGGTAACTTGGCCGTTGAACAATCCAATATTGTGATAAATCGTATTGCGGGCTTTATTGAAATCGTTATACCATCCCAAGATGTCGTCCAAATAAAACCAAGTGCGCTTCACATCGGTAAACGACCAATTCGACTCCCTAAGAATTTCATTGGTCAGACGGATGGTTTCGCAAGTTTCTACCGAACGGTCGGCGGGAAGCGCATCGATCAAACGTCCTACATCGGAAAGAAAAATATGCTGCGCTTCGCTTCCTTGATAATAACGTCCGCAGATTTTATCGCCGCGCCGCAATAAGCGCGTTGAATTGCCATCCGCTGGGGAAACGGCGATGGCGTGCAGCCCCGCCCAGAACATCGGCGGAATGGGCTTCCCTTCCACAAAGGTTGCAGGGGACAAAACGGATTCGCCGAGTGGCTCCATGACGGAAGCGCGAAGTGAACGGATGCGTTCGGCGTCAGCTAGGGAAGCATATACGCGTTCCTGCAAAAGAACGGATCGATGGCTTTGAAGATAATCGGCCAATTCGCCGTAAGCCTGTTCGACGGAGCGGTCAAACGCCTCGCCAGGTTTGGGCGTAATCGTCAGAAATTGCAAGTCCCCAATTTTGTCGGATACATAAAACATAAGATGCCTCGCCGCAAAAATCGATTATATCCCCATTCCCAATTCATTCCATAGTTCGATTCAATCGAATCGTCATTCTGGCTCACCCGGTTTCGTTGCATCCCCCAAATCCAACTTCCTAGAAAAAGAAAAAGTCCCCTTTCCCTTATGCTGGACGTTTCGCAACTTTCTCGAACGCCATACTACCAAGTTCCAAGCAAATCCTCAAGACCTTCTTAGTTCAATCCGTAAATCTGTTATCCGTACTTTTTTTTCTTTATTGAATCAATTAAATGACTGTATTTTTATCATTTTTACTTTAATTAGATTTAATTTATTGACGAAAATCTGAATTTAAGATTTACTATGTATTAATTACAATCATCGATTCGGAAAGGCTGCAATGATATGAGCATATTACGCTTCAATAGATTTTTGGGTAGAGTCCTATCCTTCGCTTTATGGGCAACGATTTTCGGCGCAACCGTTCAAGATATCTATTCCCAAACAAATTCAACGCTTTTGCGTCCTATGTCGGAAACGCCTACATCAACGCCAATGCCGAAAGAAACGCCAACGGAGACGCCGACGCCATTCTCTACGCCCATTTCAGTACCCGCGTCCTCATTCCTCGTCCCCAATATCCAAGGAAAATTCATTACGTTTTGCAATAATGAATCTAGCCTGAGGATGGCCATCGATCCTTGTACGGGAGAATTGTTTATTCACGAAGAAGTTAGCACTATTAAACATCTTATCTATGGACCCATCGATCCTAGTCATCCGCCTATCGATACGCAAAGCGCTCCAATCTACGCCGAATTGCCACGGGTATCTCCATCCAACTCCTATAGCGTTCGCGGCATGATCATGATGCCAACGGGAGATCTTTTTCTATATACCAATCGTTTAGAGGCGAATTTCCTAATTTCTAAAAATAATTCCATTACGAGTCTATCTATTTCTCCTCAGTTGCCGGATGGGCGGGAATTCTTCGTGTTTCAGGATCTTTATATTGTGAAAGAAGGCGACGTTATCCCCGGAACCCGACCAGGAAGATTGATCGGTTTAGTTTTTTTTCGAGAAACGAATGAATCCGACGTAACAAAAAATCTTTACACGTTCTACATTATCGATCTTGAAATCGCAGGAGAAGAAATGCGCGCAAATGTTCTTGCTTCTTATGAGATATACGACGGGTATCCAGAATCCTTTTGTATCGGCTCGGATCGGCGGCTTTATATTATCATAAGGGGGAATGCGGATAGCTCGTTGTTTTTTGAAGGAGTTGAAAGATATCCTATTATCTTTCGTTTAGAAGCGGACGCTTCGTTTACGCAAGTGTATGAAGAGCCGCCTCAATTCGGGTCTCCTGCCTGCTTGACATTCTGGCCGAAGGACGGCGCTTTTTATTTCTTCTTGGCTAATCATCCATACGTTAGATTGCGTTTGCGCAGGGTGCATCCATTGGAAGGCATCCCCATTACAATCTTTGAGTCGGAATGGTATAACGAACCATCGTGGCATTACAACACTTCCCTATCTTCTATAGACGGCGAATATCTTTACATCTTCGATAAAGATCAGAAGGGCGGGAATAAAAAATTTATCAAAGAACTCTCGTTAACATCCCCTTTCCCCGCATTGACGATCGATCCCGACGCGATGCAGGCGCATCCTTTCCCCACGGCATTGCCCCAAGGCCCCACACTTACGCCTACCTTCACTCGCACCCCTACCGCGACGCCTACTTTTACGTCTACGCCTTCTATGACGCCGACTCCAACACTTTACATACCAACTCCCACGCCGACTCCGATTCGCGCTTGGTTCGTTCTGGACGGATACGGCGGCATCCACTCGACGAATCCCAACGTGAAGCCTCCTCTCCTGCCTTATTTCGCCCCTTTTAACATTGTCCGAGATATTGAACCGGATCCGCTGGGCCGGGGCTGGTATATGCTGGATGGTTTCGGAGGCATTCATACATCTTCTCCCGATCTACCCAAACCGGCGGAATTGCCCTATTTCGGTTTCGACATCGCCCGCAACCTGGAAATTGCGCTTATGGAGGAGGGATTGCAATTCTACTTGCTGGACGGCTACGGCGTCGTCCATACCACGGACAAGCATTTCGATTACGGTGGATTGCCTTGGCTGAGCATCGATAGTGCTCGCGACCTGGAACCGGACCCGAACGGAAACGGATGGCTGATGTTGGATAGTTTTGGATATATTTATTCAAGCCAAAGAGGAGGATACGATCTGCCGTTGTTAATCCCTTGGTTCTGGGACCCTAAAATCCGGGCTTTCGTCCGTTTTCCCGATGAAACGACGGTTGTCACCGATGGCTATGGGGGACGATACACGAATCCTTATCACCCCGCTATGGATTTACTCAACGGCTTGCCGCCGAATTTCTATTTCTCCGGCTTCGACATCATCTGGGACATCGAGGTTGTTCCCTATCAAGAACCGCAATGAGCAAAGATCACTCAATCCCGCCGCCGGAGCGGACGACGAGTTCGCCATTCGAGGTTAGGCCGTTGCTGGCGTTGTAGGGAACGCCCCAGGTAGTGTTAGGCATGTCGCCATCCGGGCCGAAACCCAGCAACACCCACTCGAAGGGGCGCAATGGCCGGACGCCGAACATATTCGTCGTGTTCTGTTTGGGATTGTAGACGGGAATATAGAAGCCGCCGATATCGGCGTCGAGCACTTCGAGATCGCCGTAGATGTAGGCCTTGAAATTGACGTTATTGCCGCCATGCACATTGACGCCGTACTTTTCGATAAAGGGATCGTTGGGAACGGACGACATATAGGAAATGGGCGTCGTCAACGGAGCGAGCACATCGGAGCTGGTTCGTTGCAATTGGTTGGATACGAAGCCCACGCCATTGAAGACCTCCTTAATCCGCTTCGTCGCCCATTCGTAGTCGTCGTCCCACAAATCGACGAGCATGACGCTCTTGTCCATGCGCAGCATTTCGATGGCCGTGCCGATGTTCTTCATATCGGCGTAGCTGCGCGCCACTTTCGCCCGCACTTGGGCGTTGAGAAAATTGGGCACGGCGATGGCGGCGAGGATTCCTATGATGGCGACGACGATCAGCAGCTCGATCAACGTGAAGGCGGAATTCCGTTTCATGTGAACAAACCTTCTCATTCAAGAGTTGGAAAACCAGATTTCGATTTCCCTTGTCCCAAAAAATGGGCGAAGATAATTAATCCATATCATATTCGAAATTATAATGTGAAGCATAGAGCGTAAAAAAAATACTACCCTACGCATTAATTCTTTGCCTGACGATTCGTTTCTCTTCCCAGTTTGGTGGATTGCAATAAACTGAATTTTTCTTGTTATCGAAGAGGAAAAGCCATGCCATCCGTCTCTCAAAGAAAGAAAAATCCGGTTATCGTCTTCCTTTTAGAAATCGCCTTTGGTCTCTGGGTTTTCATAATCCTATCTGCGCCATGGATCGTAATTCCCAACCGCGTAGGCGACGTTTTAGTAAAAAAATACGCTATTTGTTCTTCCATTAAAGATTTTTTCTCGATCGGGAATCGATACGTAAAACCGAAAGAAGCCAACGATAAATGATCGAGGCATCCATTCGCGTCCTATTCGCCGCATTCCTCGTCGTATTCTATTCGGCGGCGGCGTTTTCTTTAGGTTCGACAGCGTTGCGGCGGCTGGGTTTTAGCGATCAGGACCAGCAAGAGCTGTCTTGGGCGGGGAGAATAGGAACGGCGTTTATCCTCGGAGAAGGTCTCTTAGCCTCCGTATGGCTGATTTTATCGATGCTTTACGGCTTCACGCCTTTCTTTATTTACACCCTTCTTGTTCTCTGTTGCATTCTCGGATATCGAGAAGCGTTCTATTTTCTCGCGAAAGGGGCGCAACGCCTTCGAACTGTTTTTTTCGATTTTCAACAGGAAAAAAGAACCTGGAAAATCGTTATTCTGCTCGCCGCCGCATGCGTATTGATTTTTCTGCCCAAGACGCTTGATCCACCTTCCCATGACGCGATGAGTTTATATATGGCTGTACCGAAACTTATCGCCTCAACGCATCGCCTTTGTTCGTGGGATGGCCCTATATACGAATTGCTTGGCTATCAAGGAGAAATGCACTACGCAGCTCTATTGTCCATTGGAGGGGAATACGCCGCAAAGATGTTGACCTGGCCCACCGCGTTAGCGGCGGCGGCGCTCTTGTGGGCGATGGCTTCTCGCGCCGGTTTGAGACGCCGGGGGCAATGGATGGTCATGAGCATGCTTTTCTCGTCCAGCGGCTTTACGCTTTTTATAGGAGACGGGAAAGTGGATATGTTCACGGCGGCTTTGGGACTCGCCTCCCTCTATTGGGCTTTGGAAATCAGGGGATCTGGCTCGCGGCTGGCGATTCGAATTGTTGGCTTGGCTGGTGGATTCGCCTCCGTCGCGAAATTGTCCTATATCGCTACGCTCGGCCTGCCACTTTTTCTGATAGTTATATGGCGTTCGCTCTTCTGCGCCAATCCCACCAACGCTTCTCGGCTGCGCATGCTGACAGTAACGCTGTTTAGCGTTGCGCTTTGGGCTTCTCCGCCAGCGATTCTGCAAATGGCAAAAACCACCGTACTTTTCCAAGAACCTCTAGCTCCCTTCATCACTTTTGGGGATCATTCAAGTCAACAAGTTCTCTCCGTGGATATTTTTTCACCCTCCGAAAAATGGCGCACGGTTCTCTTCTATCCTTTTTTCTTGACCTTCGGACGTTGCGACACGCAATACGGCCACCTTTCGCCGCTGGCGTTGGCGTTTTTACCATTGGCTTTTCTATTGCCAAAGCCAAAAAAGTTAAGCCAATCCCTTCTTTTCATGCTTTCCTTGGCGTCATTGGCGGGAGTGGCGTTTTGGGCGGTATTTCATATATTTCCCGCTCCCCGTCACTTTCTCCCTCCATTGCTTACCTTGACGCTCCTGCCCGCCAAAGGCGCAGAAAAAGCGTCGCTCGCCTTGATTCCAAAACGATTCGTCAACATCGTTATTCTCATTGCCTTATTCGGCGTTTTATTGAAGACGCTGGGCATGGAAAGTTGGCATCTGAAATCGACAGTCCATTACGTCCTAGCCGGAAGCGAACATTATTCTCATCCCGCCTGGCAAGCCGCCAACGCCGTCAATCAAGCCGCCCAGCCCGGCGACCGCATTGCTCTTTCATTTTCATTTCCCTATTTATTCAATGGTTATCTGCTTAAAGATATCGTATCGGGCAATGAGTGGAACCGTATCGTTACCGAGTCGGACGATTCAAAGAAGTTATGGGATGAATTATATAAAACCGGGGCAAAATATTTTATTATCGACAAATTATGGTCTCGGAACACATTTAAATTCAAAACCAGCGTCGATCCATCGCAAAAACCAGATTGGCTGCAAGTGGAAGAAATTTTTCGCGATTCCGGCGGCCGTTATTGGGTATATCGCATAACCAAGTTGAATTCATCGTCAACGCCTTCACCATGACGGCGTCTGGGCCGCTTCTTCCGCCGTTCGGGAAATATTCAATCCGTAATACATGGCCGATCCTCCCCCTAAAGAAATAGCCAATAACAAACTGAGCGATTGCCAGATGAGAGAAAAAGCCACGGCTTCCGATTCGGCGATGTCAAATAGACCGAGAGCCAGAATGCACGCCGCCTGGTAAACGCCGATATACCCTGGAGAAGAGGGCAAGGATGCGCCCAGAGCCATGAAGACGCCCGTTGTAACCGCCGCGATAAAGGGCAAATTCCATCCCATCGTCCATAGCATGAGATAGATGCCCGACAGATCGAAAGCGAAACATGTGGCGGCGATGGCGAAGACGAGCAAAAACCGAAAGGGATTGCGAACGTTTTCCAATCCATCGATGATCTGTTCTCCCCAATCCGTAAATCGCTTGCTTTTATCGCCCAGCCGATTTTCCAACCATCCGATCATTGTTTTAATCTTCGAACCGCTGAGAAGAAAAACTGCCATTAAAATCAAAGCCGCGATGCCAATGAAAATGCCTTTACGAAAGGATGCGTAAAGGGGATTTTGCGGCAGCGAATACGTCAGTAGCCATAGCGCGATTAACGCCAGCGCCGACATATCCATTAACCGGTCGATGACGGAAGCTGCCGCCGTTTTCAAAAACGGAATGGCGCGCTGGCGGCTGATAACGACGATTCGCGCCATCTCTCCGGCGCGGGCGGGAAAGATGTTGTTGAACAAATAGCCAATTTGCAGCGCCCGCCAATAGTGGAGCCAGGGCTGCGACGACCATTCCGACAATAACGCCCAGCGCAAGGCGCGCAAGAAACCCGCCGTAATACAGACGGCGACGGCGGGGAAAATCCACCGCCATTGAATTTTCTCAAGGGCGCCGAAAAATTCCTTCCATTCTAAACGGTAAAGAATTATCCCCAATAGAAGAAGGCTTAGGGCGAAGCCGATGATTATGCGAGTTTTTCCATTTTGAATTTTCACAAACGATCCTATTATTTTATCCATCAAATGATAGAAATCGTAGGATGGGTCATGTTTTTCGACCCATCAATTACTCCATCCCAAATTCTTGATGGGTCAAAAAACGCGACCCATCCTACTTTTCTAACCACATGTCGCATGTCACTGTTTTTCATGCAGCCGGATTCCCAAAAGAGACAACTGATGCGCCGCAATCGCCATCACCGACATCACGTCCTGAATCTCCCCCCGCCGGATCATTTCCAAGCATTGGGATAAAGAAAACCAGGCGATTTGAATCACTTCTCTTTCGTCAATCTCCGCATTAGGAACCGCTTCAAAATGGGAACTGGAAAAAACATGCGTGGGATTGTCGAACGTGTCCATTCCCGGCTGATAATAAATCAGCGGTGAGAGTTCCCGGCAGCGCAATCCCGTCTCTTCGAGTCCCTCTCGGATGGCGGCCTCTTCCGGCTTTTCCCCCTCGTCGATCTTCCCGCCGGAAATTTCCCACGACAAGCCGTTAATCAACTGCCGGTATTGTTGAACCAGAAGAATCGAATCGTCCCGATGAATCAGCAATCCCGAACGCGGCCCGTGCTTGATGACGAAATACTCCTTAGCGTATTCGCCGAAGTCCACCTTCGTCCGTTCGATGGAGTAATGGGGATTGCGATATTCGATTTGCAGGATTTTACGGGACAATGGCGGATTCATATAACATACTTTCATGACCATCGTTCGGATCGCCAATTTCTATTCGTCTTTGACGCGAATGGGAGTTTTATCGAATAAGGATTTATGGGAAAAATAGATTTCGTAATACAGTTTAAAAAACGTCGTTACGACTTCGCGGAAATTCTTGAAGGAAAAGGAGGTGCTGCCTTCCAAGCCTCTCGTTTCATAGTAGGGTATTTCATAGTAAGAGCAACCCGACCGCAAGCATTTCACGGCCATTTCCGCCATATAGCTGAAACGCTTGGATTGAATATGGAAAGTCCTAAGCCTTTCCGTCGGATACATGCACCCACCGTTGATGTATTGAACGTAAATATTGAAAACAATGATATAAATCAGACTGAACATGCGGGAAAGAATCAACCTCTTTCTCCCGCGAATTTCGTTGTTCATCATATAAAGAAAGATGACGTCCGCCTTATCGCGATGGTGGAAAAGCAATTTGATGCTGTCGAGGGATACGGGATCGTCGCCGGAAATAATGCTGAATCGAGGATATTTCGCGGTCGCTATCGCTTCCTTCAAGCCTTGGCCGAGACCTTGATTGCGCGGGTGATGGATGGAGCGGATAAAGCTGTATTTCGATTCGAGTTCCTTGATAACCTCGCCGGTTCCATCCGTGCTGCCGTCGTTGACGATGATTAAATCGAGGGGAATGCCGCCGAGGCTATTCGCCGCTTCGATGATTTTCAGCGCCGTATTTTTCAAATGTTTTTCTTCGTTCAACGCGGGAATGTAAATGGAAATCATCGCAGAGCAACTCTTTTCCTCGATGAAAAACTTCTAATCTTTCGAACGAAGCGATTCTAGGGATTGCTGCAAGAATAATCGCAAATCTGCATCGCTTTTAGGCTCCCAAGCGGGAAAATTATTTTCTTCAGGATAGAACGGACCCGCCGCCGCTTCGTGAATCACGGCGAAATCGGACAATAAAACAACGGAATGCCATAATGAAGAAGAGATGCGGTATATGAAGGTTTTTCCGCTTCCTCTCGGCCCCATTTCGATTTTGTTAATCGCTTTTCCTTCCTCGTCGAAAAGAAGGACGGCCAAATCGCCCTCGATGACATGAAACGATTCGCTTTTGCCTACATGCCGGTGGGGACGAACCAAAGAATCCCGGCAAAATGCGATGACCATTTCCTGCACCAAGTCTTTATGGTTGCGATGAAGGCAAAGGCGCGAACGCCTTCGCGGCGAAGCCTCCGCTTCCTGCTTGAGTTTCGACAACCAGGCTTCATCGACTTCGATAATGTCCTGTTCGCAAAAAAACGCTTCCGCCATTAAACGCCGCTCCGATAGAATTCTTTAATTTGCTTTATGACGTAATGGATGTCGTCTTCCGTTAACTTTTCATGGCAGGGAACGCACAGAATCCGCTTCAACAGCCGTTGCGCGTTGGGATATTCTCCCTTTACGCCGTTCCGATAAGCCGGTTGTTCGGGCATCAATATAGGATGTTGGATTTTGGTCTCAACACCTTGGGCTTCGAGAAAAGTTTTCAATTCGTCTCGTCGGGATGCGCGTATGGTGAAGGTATAATAAACATTCCATTCACCCGCCGATTCGCACGGCAAATCGACGATTCCCGCCAATTCTATTTGATAAATCGCCGCGAAGCGTCTTCGCGTTTCGATAATCTCTGACAATCCGCGCAAACGTTGCAGGAGAACGGCGGCTTGGATCGTATCCATCCTTCCATTGAGACTGGTTTCGTAGCACGTCTCGCGGTTGACAACGCCATTATACCGCAGGTAAATCAGCCGGTCGTAAAGTTCCTTTTCATCCGTCACTACAACGCCCGCTTCCCCGCAAGCGGCGAAGACTTTCATAGGATTCATGCTGAAACAAGCGATGCGGCCATAAGAACCTGCAACTTGGTCATTCAATCGCGCGCCAAAAGCTTGGGCGGCATCTTCGATCACTATGAGATTATGCTTTTGCGCCAGTTCCATGATTTCCGGCATGCGGCATACCTTGCCAGTATAGTGCACAGGAACGATGGCTTTCGTTTTGGGGGAAATGAGTTTTTCGATGCTTAGCGGATCGATATTCAAATCGTCGCGGATATCGGCGAAAACCGGCGTCGCGCCTGTCATGGCTATAGCGTTAGCAGAAGCGATCCAGGATAAAGAAGTAGTAATGACTTCGTCTCCACGTCCAAGATCAAGACTTTTTAAACCTAAGTATAAAGCGTCCGTCCCGGAATTGACGCCGACGGCGTATTTCCTTCCACAATAAGACGCGATGGCTTCTTCGAATTCCTGAACTTCCGGACCTAGAATGAAGCGTCCATGAAGAAATACCTTATTGATCGCTTCTAACAAATCGTTTCGAGATTGATCGTCGAGGATGCGCAAATCTAAAAAAGGTACTCGTCTTTCCATTATCATTCATCACCAAATCGAAGATGCTCGGTTTGAGATCGATCTTCGTCTTTATTCCGTTAATTTGGGAGAAAAACCAATGGCGAAATAATACCACGCCATTTTGGAATATCCCGTGTGAACCAGTTCGTCATTCATGGTGAACGCAATCGTGCGATGGTAATATTGATCGATCAAAGTCATCAACTCTTCTTGCTCATAACAATGAACATGGGATGCTTGGCTTAACGGACTTTGATAAGGATAGGAATAAATGCTTGGCGAGCCGATGACGATCATTCCATGTGGCTTGCATCGGGAAGCCATAGCGGCGATCAATCGATTCCCTTGCTCTACGGTCAAGTGTTCGATGACGTCCAGGGCAATAACTACGTCGAATTTTTCTGGAAGATTCAATTCGAACAAGTCGCCTTGAATAAACTTGCAATTCGAACGCCGATTGATAGATCGCGCCTCTTCTATTTCCGTGCATTTCAATTCGACGCCCGTGGCTTCGGTGCAATGCTGACTGAGAAAAATGCAGCCGAGTCCAGACCCCGAACCGATCTCCAATAGACAGTCGCTTTTCTTGATTAACCGGGCGACGA
This sequence comes from Candidatus Omnitrophota bacterium, assembly GCA_040755155.1. Taxonomy (NCBI): domain Bacteria; kingdom Pseudomonadati; phylum Candidatus Omnitrophota; species Candidatus Omnitrophota bacterium. The sequence continues at coordinate 38,780 of JBFMBP010000124.1, forward strand.
ATTTATATCGCGCTAACCGGATCAGAAACCGCAGCATATCCTTTTCAATAAAACTGGCGTATTCCGGCGGCAGGGTGATCGGCGGATGCTGGGCGTATAATTCCTGCACCAATTTCTTATATTGTTCCGGATCGGCGTTGTAGGTCCCGATATCAATATCCATTGCCTTGTTCTTTCAGTTTCTTTTCCCATTCCAACATATCTTGACGGCGATCTTTGAGCCTAATGGCGGGAACGCCCGCATAGACGCCCCACGGTTCCAGGTCTTTGTTGACGAGAGAAAGCGCGCCGACCGAGCAGCCTTCACCCAACGCGCAAGCGGGAAGCACGACGCTTCCCGCTCCAATCAGGACGTGCTTTCCGAGAGTGACTTTCCCTTTCTTCCCCCCAGTCATTTCCGGCGGAACTATCGGCCCTGAAAGAAATTCTCCCGAATAGTCATCGCTAGAAGTAAATATTTTCACCCCCGGCGCCAAGGTGACGAAATCTTCCATAACAAGGCCGTACTTCGCACCAATAAAACAGAAATTGGGGATGCTTACATAATGGCCAATCTCTAACGGCCCCGTAGCGATGATAATGGTAAAGTCGTCAATGCGAACATGATCGCCTAGCGATATATTCTCCACGCCGTAAACGCTGGCGCGGTTATGGATTTTTATATTCTTGCCCAGTCGGCGAAAACCGTAATTTTTTAGTTCGTTTTCGGTTAGGTATTCCCCGCCAAGATTCATTTTTTTCTCAGTTCTAATCTAATAAAAAGGGTATTTTAAACCAGTCAAATAGAAACTACGGCTTGCATTTCACTAAGCACCGCCCCGTAATCTCGCCCTTCGTCATTTTCTCGATGGCGATGTTAATGTCGTCTAGGTGGAAATGGTCCGTAATCACTTCTTTCAAGTTCAATTTCCCCGCCTGGCATAATTTGATGTAGCGGGGAATGTCCTCCGTGGGATACGTTTCGCCGCCTTCGGAGCCGGTGATGATTTTCTTGAAGTGAATCGGCAGAGAATAGATAGTAATATTATTCCCTTTTTTGGGAACGCCTACCAATACGACTTTCCCTTGCGGTTTGGTCAATTCATAAGCCAGTTCGATGATGCGCGGTTGGCCAGTGTTATCGATGGCGACATCCACGCCTGCGTTTTCCACGATCTTCTGGATTTCTGTTTTCGCATCCGTTTTGTTGGAATTGATAATGTGGGTTGCGCCCAATTTGGAAGCCAGCTTTAACTTGTCGTCGAAAAGGTCGATGGCGATAATGGGATAGGCGGAGACCATCGCCGCCGCCTGGACCATGTTGAGGCCGACGCCTCCCGCTCCGAAGATAACGACAGATTGGCCGATCTTTACTTGAGCGTTGTTGTTGATGACGCCTATAGCCGTCGTAACGGCGCAGCCGAAGAGGGGCGCGGTCTGCTGGTCGAAATCCTTGGGAATGGGCGTAATGCGGTTTTCCGAAACGATGGAATATTCGCTAAAAGTGGTCACCCAGCCGGAATTGACGCGCTGGCCGTTCCAATCGTAAGCGGGGGGATTGGCTTGGATTCCCTTCCCTTTCCGCCAATGCAGCACTACAAGATCGCCGGGTTTGGCCGCCGTAACGCCGGGGCCGGTTTCGATCACCGTTCCCACGCCTTCATGACCCAGCAGATGGGGCAGGAACTTATCCGGTCCCTTGGCTGCCTGGATTTCGTTAATCTGCGCGCCGCAGATGCCGCTGTAATGAATCTGCACCAAAACCTGGCCGATATCGAGTTGCGAAGGCAGAGCGATTTCAGCGATGGCCAACGGCTGGTTGGATTCCACCAGTATCGCCGCCTTCATGGTTTTCACGGATGTCATTCGATGTCTCTCCCGGTTGTTATGTTCCTGCTCAAGGGCAGAAAAAACCTTGCCCTTGGCGCCCATTATTTTAGAAATAGAAATTACTCGAAATAGATAAATTCGTAGTCGCCTGTATATCCGAAATGGCGGTATAGCCAAATCCATTCCGCCGTATCGAAGAAGGATTCGCAGGTCAGCGCCCAGCATTGCAGGTTGAATTGCTCCAGCTCGTTGCGGTAGCTTTCCAGCATCACATAGCGGTTAACGCCCACGCGCTCGATTTCCCGCAGCGCCGTCTCTAGCTCGAAAATGCGCAGGTTATGCAGGCAGCCCAGCGAAATCGCCAGGTCGAAATAATTATCGCCCCAAGGATAGGCGTCCTGCGCGCGATAGCGGATCAGATGATCGCGGATGCCTTCCGGCGCGTCGGCGAGGCCGTGGCGGGAGATGTCGAAGCCGACGACTTCGGATTCGGGCAGTAATTGCTTCAGTTCGTAAAGCAAATGCGCCTTGCCGCAGCCCACGTCCAAAATCTTGGCGTTGGATTTCAAGTTATAAATGTCGATTAACTGCTTAGCGACGACGGACCAACGCCCGTCGTATTTATAACCGCCGTAGCCATAACGGCGGTCGCCGTCCCAATAGTCGTATTCGTATTCCTTCGCTTTCAACATGCAATGGACTTTATCGTCAACCATGCGGTCGATATACGCCCGTTTCGCTCTTTTGTGCAGAGGAGTAACGATGTTCAACAAACGGCCCATAAGCCTTCTCCTTCTAGTTCTGAATATTATTCGCTCATTTTACGCATTTCCATTCCCTCGCCCTTTGGGAGAGGGTTAGGGTGAGGGGGCTAAGTTTAATCTTATCAGCCCTCACCTAACCTCTCCCAATCTTGGGAGAGGGATAGGGAAAACAGCAAAATCATAATAAAATGGTCTTCGTGCGCAACATGCGTTATTTAGTCACCCTCATTTCCACAAACGGCGCGGCATTCAAATCGATTTGGCCGAACATGGCGCGCGCCTTGGCGAGTTGCGCCTCCTTGACGGCGTCGAAAACTTCCGGTGAAGAAGCGAAGCGGCGGCGGTCGGCGCCGACCTTGATAAATTCGTTTAAAAGGATGCAGCACCATTTGACCTGATAGACGGGCCGCAAAAGCGCAATGCGCCGCAACAGGATTTCCGGCTTGGAAATATCATTAACTATAATATCAATAAAAAAAGGATGCAATGATCGCGGGATGGGCGTTCCCACATGGCATAAGAAATCGCAGACCATCTTAGCGGCGTCGTCCCAACCGGCGTATTCGAAATCGAGAAAGCGAATGCGTCCTTCCGGCGTCAACAAGGCGTTATGAAAACCAAAATCCGATGGCGAAAGGCAGCGTTCGTCATGAGTCAACTCCCTTTCCATGGCGGCAGGACCGCCAGCAGATCGGTTGACGGCTTCTTTGATTCGCGCCCATATTGTTTTCATTTCATTCTGGATGAAATCTCTCGCCGCGCCGTCTATGGGTGATGCATCTTTCACGGCTTCCAACATTTGCAGACGGCGGTCGACGCAACGCAGATGGCTCGCCAGGCTGAAGCACGCTTCCGAGCCGATGGGCAGCATTTGCGCTTCCGGCGCTTCTTTATGGCGATTTACCTCCCGGAAAAAATCGACGGCGATGCGAATTTTTTCTTCCGTAATTTCACTCGCCTGCAACCGCCGCCCTTCGACGAATTCATACAGTCCCATACCATGCTCGGAATCCCGCGCCAAGGGTTGAGGCAAAGCGCGCAGCCCTTGATTCCAGGCGAATTGCGTAAAGCGAAATTCGGAATCGAGCCGGTCGCGAGGATCGTTTTCATGGCGAAAATAGGCTTTGAGAAAATAACGGGATCGATCCAATTCGATGCGGTAGCCGCGATTGTTGCCGCCGCCAGGAACGGGATGCAGCGAAAAATCGCCGTTCAGACCGGCGGACTTCAACAAGGAGGGAATAGCGGCTTGAATTTCGGATTCCGTAATCACGCCAACGCCTTTTAATTAATTAAAAAGTAGGATGAGTCGCGTTTTTTGACCCATCGGTTTTCAATAATGGATGGGTCAAACGGCATGACTCATCCTACGCTCGTAATCCCTAATCGATTCGAAACCAGCTGCTTCTCAATGAGGAAATTATCTCTTCCCACGAATGAAAGATCGAATAATCGCCGTCGGAAGAATATAGATAATGAGGATCGAATAAAACCTTCTTCACTTGAGATGGAAACTGCGCATGGCGCAGACATTCGGGAAGATCGTCGATAAACCAAGAACATCCCAACTCGGCGATGCGCTCCAGTTTTTTTTCCAACGTTAATTCGAAAAATACTTGCTCCCGCGATAATCCGATCCCGTCTTTTTCGTAAAAGCCATTCTCTTCCAGCCAAGCTTGCGCGCTTTGATGAAGATCGCAACGCGGCCCGATGACGGGATAGCGGGTTTTAAAACTGACGATGCAAGGCTTAACGCCCCAAGCGCAACAATCGCGGAAAAAATCGGCGACTCCAGGATAGGGCTGCGCTTCCAACATGCGCAAACCGTAGACGCGCCCTTGCAATTCCGTCCAGTCGTCTTCCCTTCCCTGGCGGCGCAGGTAATCCCGTACTTCGTTTTTTGAATCAGGAACGTCTTGAGGGATCAATCCCAATTCCATAGCGGCGCGATGGAAGAGGCCGTCGTAACACACAATTGTATTGTCGAAATCGATTCCGATGAGAATCCCAGGCATAGAGTATTCTACTATTAATGAATGGAATTAAAGAAGATTTTTAATTTTCTCTGCGATGCTATCCGCATCCAAACCGTACTGTCTTCGAGCGAAATTCTGAGAGCCGGTCTCATAGAGAAAGCGGTCGGCGGAACCAAACCGCGCTAATTTCGCCGGGAAGGGCGGACGATCGGCAAGCCATTCCGCTACGGCGGCGCCGAAGCCGCCGATCAGGCTATGTTCCTCGATCGTCGCCACGACGCGGCAATGGCTGAACACTTTTTTCAAGCATTCTTCATCCAATGGCTTCACGGTGTGAAAACTTTCCACTCTCGCCGAATATCCCGCTTGTTCCAGCTTTTCTGCCGCTTGCAAAACAACGGAGATCATATTTCCCGTACTCAGAAGGCAAACGTCGTTTCCTGGACGCAGGCAAATCGATTTGCCGATAACGAAATCCGGCGGGGCGGCGTGAACGACGGGTTCGTTTTTCTTGCCGATGCGGATATAAATCGGTCCGTCATGCTTCAAGGCGGCGCGCACCGCCGCTTTCACTTCCACAGCATCCGCCGGACAGATCACCGTCATCCCCGGAAGAACGCGCAGCATGGCGATGTCTTCGCAAGAATGATGCGTAGCGCCCAGGCTGGCGTAGGAAAGGCCGGAGCCGGTGCCAACGATGGTTACGGGGACATTATGATAGCAGAGATCGACCCGGATTTGCTCCAGACACCGCGCTGTGATGAAAGGGGTAATGGTGTAGCAGATGGGACGCAATCCGCTCATGGCCATCCCCGCCGCGACGCCGATCATATTGGCTTCGGCGACGCCGCAATTGTAAAAGCGGTTGGGGCTGAAATCTTTAAACTGATTGAACAAACGGTTGCCGATATCCCCCGCTAATAACACCAGCCTGGGGTCTTCCTGCGTAAGTTCCGTTACAACAGCGGCGAAAGCGTTTCTCATGATTCCACCAATCCCAACTCCCGCTTCGCCGCGAACACCTCTTCTTCCGTAGGAACGCGGTAATGCCAGTTATTGTCGTCCTCCATGAAAGAGACGCCTTTGCCTTTGACCGTCTTGGCAATAATCGCTCTTGGCTTGCCGGAACCGTCGGGAACGGTATGGAGCAGCGCGCATAAAGCCGATAGATCGTGGCCGTCGATTTCATGAGCGTCCCATCCGAAAGCCGCCCATTTTTCCCGCAACGGCTTCAGCGCCAGCACTTCTTCGCTGCGTCCCGTCGCCTGCCATCGGTTGTAATCCACGATGACGGCGATGTTGTCCAAGCCGTGCGCAGGGGCCATCATCGCCGCTTCCCAGACGGAGCCTTCGTTGCATTCGCCGTCGCTAAGCAGCGCAAACACGCGGTACGTATGCCTCAAAATACGGCCCGCCAGCGCCATGCCGATGCCCAACGATAAGCCATGTCCCAGCGATCCCGTCGCCGCTTCGACGCCGGGGATGCCCTTGGGACATGGATGCTCGGCGAAATGGCTGCCGTCCTGGGCGAAGGTGGTTAGTAACTCTTCGGGAAAGAAAGATTTGTATGCCAGCGCAACGTACAACGCCGGGGCGGCGTGTCCCTTGCTTAATATAAAACGATCCCGGCAAGGATCGCCGGGCGCCTGGTGATCGATGCGCAGAACGCTCCAATAACAGGCTGTCAAGATATCCACGCAGGAGAGCGAAGAGCCGAGATGCTGCGTTTTGGTCAGGTGGGAAAGTTCCACCACCCGCCCGCGAATACGCCGGGCGATCTTCTCCATCTCTTTAATGGGCGCAGGGGTCATATCCAAATATTCCTATTCGCCAAGAACGATGCGCTGAGGAAAAACCCGTCTATATTGTCCTAGCAAATATTCCATTTCCATCCAGAATTATTATTTCATGTTACGAAGTCGCTGTTCTCTCGCCTAGGGGATAAGTATTTCACAACCAATTGGAACCATCATTCAAGAAAAGCGTAAAGGTTTCTTTATGTAGCGTTATTGAATCGCGAAATCACGAAAAGGCTCGAATTTCACGAAATATTTGAATCACTGATATCTCGGATTCTATTGGATATCACGGAAAATCTCTTTCGCAACGCTATTCCTTGCGCCAACCGCTTTTCCTTTTTTCGTGTTTTTCTTTTTCATTTCGTGTTTTCGTGATTCAAACGACGATGGTAAGAGATTCCTATAATTTCCCATGGCGCATTACATGACTTATTATTTCATCAACGATTCAATATGGCGCGTGAAGCATAGGGAATCAATGGGTTCGCGGTTGCCCACCACGGCTACGGCTTCGGCGCCAGCCACATTGCCCATAAACGACAATATATCCAACGGCGCCGACTGGTAAGCGCAAACCGAAGCAAGAGCGAAGAAAGCATCGCCGCCGCCAACACGGTCCACGACGCGGATGGCCAAGGCGGGCGACTCCAAATACCCCTCTTCTTTGCGGTAGCAGGTGCATCCCCGCTTGCCTTGCGTGATCGCGATTTGATCCGCTTGCATTTTCTTGGCGATTTGTTGAACAAGGGGATAACAGCCGCTATAACGGTCGCGGCATTCCAAGCGCATCTCCTCTTCCGACAAACAAACGAAATCGGCCTTCGCGTATTTCGAAATCGTATGGTAGCCCATATTTCCCGCATTGGCCTGGGTTAGCAAAGCGAGAAAATTCGAACGGCTGCTCAGCGCTTGCGCCGCCGGCCGGTCGATCATCCCATGTCCATAATCGGCGACGATAATCAAATTGTAGCGGCTGAGCATTTCCTCCAGGCGAGAGCATAACGTTTGGCTGTCCCGCTCGTTGAGCGGTTCGTCGTTCATCGTATACACTTCGAAAACAGGAAGTTCGAAATATGGTTCGCGATATCTGCGCTTGACGATCGTCGGCGAATTGGATTTTCGTAAAAATGTTGGATGGATGTTTTTGTTCAACCGTTGGCGAATCCAATCCTCGCGCGGCTCTTCGCTTCCCAGCATCGACAACAATCCCACCTCGCCGCAAAAGCCCGCCAGATGGTTGGCTATGGCCGCCGCGCCGCCGACGAACTCCTCGTCGGATATGTACTTCATCGGCAAAATGGGAGCGTGGGCGGAGATATTGAGCGCATTGCAATAAAAATATTGGTCGATGATGGTTTCGCCGATCACCAACGGCTTCAATTCCTTGGCCGAATGGAGGTATTTCAAAATATCCTGCACGGAATAGGTCTCGCTCAAAGAATGCAGATATTGTTCCACGGACTCCGGAAACGGCGAGAAATGTTTGTTGATGAGGAAAGACGAACTGGATGTAATATCCTCGATATAAGCGATTTCGCCGTTGACGGCGGCGATGGCGATCTCTTCCCGCATGATCTCCGGCGTGCGTTTGTCGCGGTATTCGGCGCCTTTGGCGTAGACGTCCGGCTTCAACGCCGCGATAGTCTCTTCCGCCGTCGGCCATTCGTTGATCGCTACATAATCCGTAAAATCAAGCGCCGCCAGCGATTCCGCGCGCAAACCTTCTGGAAATACCGGACGATGCGGCCCTTTGTTCACAAAGCGGTCAGGCGTAACGGTCGTGATGAGAACATCGCCCAACTTTTTCGCCTTGTGCAAGTACCGGATATGCCCGATATGAAGCAGATCGAAAACACCATGGCACAGGATCGCCTTTTTCCGATCCTTATGCAGATTCTCGATAATCTCCGCCAACTCGCTTATTTTTTTTATCTTATCGAAGAAACTCATCGAATATTATACGCAAGCGAAAACATGGTTCCGCATCGCCCCTTTTCCAAAACATATTTCCAATCCAGGAAATTTTACGATTATATCAACATCTCGACGCCGGTTTAAGTCAACCGATGTGAAAAACCTTTGGTGAAAAATTTCTTTTCGAATAAGATTCGAACCTTATATTCATGGTTTATTTGGCCTCCCTGAATCCACGATTTCGCCGCCGCGTTCATCGATATCGCCTATTCCGGCAACTGGCGCAATACTTCATTCATATTTTCCCGGTACGCTTTAAGCGCCTGGCGTCCTTTGGGGGTTATCCTAAGGAGCGTTCGGGGAATTTTGTCTACGAATTCTTTCTTGATTTCGAGATATCCCGCTTCTTCCAGCTTGCTCATGTGCGAAGACAAATTTCCCCGTGTTAGGCTGGTTTGACGCATAACGAACAAGAAATCCGCGCAATCCACGGCGTATAAAACCGCCATGATCGCAAGCCGCGCCGGTTCATGCACCAAACGATCGATTTCGGGAAGAGATTGAAAATCGCCGGAATGGGATTCCTTAGATTTCATGAGCGATATCCTCCGGCGGAAACGGATTCATTCGCAAAAAACGGATGAAAACGATCGCTCCCATGATGGTTGAGATTATTCCAATTAGAAAAATCTGCCTTCCAAGAATTTCATAAAAAGATAGGCTATAAAAAAAGGGAATAACGATTCCACTGATTATGCAGATTATCCCCAACGACAGCCAACGTGGAGATTGATATTGGGACGCCAAAGTTACTGGTCCTATAGCCAACACAATTCCGTAAATAGCGGGGAAAAACCGCAGCGACCAAAAATTCCACCCTAAATTTTTCCCTAGAAACCATTGGAAAAGTGGGATAGTCGCTGCAGCAAGCAACAAAAACAAGGAAGTTACTCCCACTATTCCCGGAAGTTTTTTCGACAAGGTTATCCAGGGATGGGATTCTTCCTCCGAATTTAACGAGGCATAACCCATGCGGGGATAAATTAAACGCTTTTTGACGTACTTTATAAAAAAATAACAGAGAAACGGCAACAAGAAAGTAGGAATGGAAATCCACTTTATCCAAACGATCATCACAACGCCCAAAATCGTCAAATACAATCCTAGAAAAATCTCTAGGAGACCGTCTTGCATGAGCGATCTCTTGGCCCTTCGTTCAATTTCTTGAAAATCCAATTGAGAAATCATAGTAATTGACCTCCGTAAACGCTTGTTATTCGCAAATGAGTTTGCTTTGCAAACCTGTTTGCAATTCTATTATAAATAGAATCATCGTCAAGGTTATTCATAAAAAAATTTCTAAAAAAAATATTTGCCGTCTTTCCTTATCGCGGAATGATAAGAAAAGACGGCAATAAAAAACGGGCAAGCGCAATGCCTGCCCGTCCTTCGTTCATTGATTGAAATATCTTGAACGGCGATCTATTTCATAATCGTCAATTCCACGCGGCGGTTTAACGCCCGGTTCTCGTCCGACGTATTCGGCTTGATCGGCTTAGTCTCGCCGAATCCGCGCGCCGTCATGCGGGAAGCTTCAACGCCCTTTTCGATAAAGTAGCTGCGTACGGCATCGGCTCGGCGTTCGGATAGTTTCTGATTGTATTCTTCGGTGGCGATATCGCAGGTGTGACCGTCTACATAAATCTTTATTCCCGGATTCTCCTTCAATACGTTCGCCATATCATCCAGTTCGGGGAAGAATTGAGGCCGGATTACCGACTTATCGTATTCGAAGGTAACGCCGGGAACGGTCCAGCAGCCCCGGTCGTCCACTTTTGCCCCCTTGGGCGTATCGGGACATTGATCCGCGTCGTCGCATATGTCGTCTCCGTCGCTGTCGGGAATCGATACGATGAATATCTTACGAACGAAATCCACCATAGTATACTCGTTATAGAGATCCGTCCCCATGCGATATTCTCCGCATGGGCTTAATTCGACGAGTTTATTCAGAAATTCTTTCCCTTTCCGGCTAGCTTCGGTTTGGATGGCGTGAATGCAAACTTCGCCCTGTCCCGCCTTTACTAACTCCTTCATCGCTTTCAATGCACCGGGAGCAAACGTGGGAAGTCCATCGCTGAAGAGGATGACCACCGTCTTCCCCTGCCTCCCTTGCAGAACGGAAGCAGCGCCTTTAATAGCGCCTTCCATAGGCGTAATCCCACTCAAATAAGGGATATCTTTCGCCGCTGCGGCTAGTTCGGAGCGATTGAAAGGTTTCAGGGTTCCTACCTCCAACTTATCGCCGCCGAATACGATCAAACTCGTGGAAAAATCGCCGTCCGGGATCGCCGAAACGAACGATTCCACCAACGATCTAGCGAGGGCGATTTTTTCCTCGCTTTTCATCGAACGCGAAGAATCGACGATAATCACTGCTTGGTTAATCGCCACTTTCTCGCATTTCTCCGGTCCGACGGGACTGAGCACGAGTGGCTTTTTGTATGGAACCGATCCGCAGCCCGCCAACAAGAACGCAACGAATAAAACAGAGGCCCATTTCTTCATCGTGAATCTCCTTTTCTTCAAAATATGGATTGTATATATAAAAATTACGACTAGATCAAATTATTATCCAATGAGCCTCTTGCAAAACTCCATTATTCCTCCCCCAAGCGTGGGGGAGGTTAGGAGAGGGTTGCCTTAAGCCTAATAAAATCAACCCCCCTCTAACTCCCCCCAAACTTGGGGGGAGAATTAAAGCGTAGACTTAATCCTTTTTGCATGAGCCTCCAATTATGATAAATCCAATTATATAGAAGTTGTATAGAAAATCAATTCTTTTACTAGTAAGATTCCTCAACCAGCTTGTATCGAAATCTCAAGACGCTTCATGAGTTAAAATGAAGAGTTGACCGCTCTTTTCCATACATGCAATGGAACCACGCCTTGCGATGCGTCCGCGATATCTCTCATCTGGTTGCTGGGATCGATAGTTTCCAGGCGGCGATTCATGCGCTTCCATCGCTTTTCCCCCAAGGCTTTCCGTTCGACTTCCAACTTTTCACGATAAGGGCGAATCTCGCCGTTACGAAGCGCTTCTAGGTCAAGTAGATCGATGCGCCATTTCCGTAGACTCAGCAACAGCAAATCGCCGGTCGCAAGGTAAAGAATGCCCCCGCGCCGGTAGGCTTCCGGCGTAACGTGACCGACGGCGGCGCCGTAACTTACGCCGGAATAACGCCCATCGCTGATGATCGTAACCATTTTCTTCAACGACTGATTGCAATTGATATGGTGCATGGGCGTAAACATTTCCGGCATTCCATACCCTTCCGGCCCAACGCCAGCGATAATAAGCGCAATGCGCAGCGCCGAATCTTCGATCAAGCGCCGGAAAAGGCGCTGCGTCCCCTTGATCTTCTCTAAGGAGGGATCGTTCTCGCTGGTATTATGCCGGTGGATGCAAAGAAGCGTCTGGCGATTTAGTTTTGCCATCGCTTGAAAACGATTCAGCAGATCAACATCGAGCAAGCGCGACGTCGCCTCCTCCTCGTTTTCGCAATAGAGAACCACGGCGATTTTATTGTCGAATTCGTCTAACTGCACATCGGGCATCCCGCTGATTTTCACAATGGCGGAATCGAAAAAATTGCCTTGCAGGATATCGATTCCACTGACGGCCCGCCGAGGGTGGGAAAGGATGATGGGATTGTCCTTCACGTTCGCAGCGGCGAGACGCTGTTTGTTTTTCAACCGCTGCTTCCAGGTCGTACCAGTCATTGTCGGCGCGTTCTCGGCGATGGGAACGCCGTTGCGGCGCAGTTCGTACAGCATCGTATCCACCCCGCGAATGCGTCCCTCTTCGCTTTGCCGCGCCAGCGCGAAGATATCGCGCCCCAGCGTCAAGCTAAAATCGAAGAGATCGGGAATAGGAAATTGGCGGCGGATGCGGTCGTAATCCGCCAATGTGAAGCGGCGTCCAGCGTAAATCATGGAAGCAACCAAATGCATCGTCAAATTGGTCGATCCCCCCATCGCGCTATGGACGCGCACAGCGTTTTCGATATTTTGAATGACGATATTTGAGACGCCGAAAGCGGAATCGTTGCATACGGAAAGCATATCCACCACGGCTTCATCCACTTGCCCGAACGTTGGCGGCTCGGTTAAAAAATCCAACGCTGGATGGGCCAATCCCAAAGCGCAAACCAGATGGCGGCTGCTGTTGCCGGTTCCGTTGAAAGCGCAAATGCCGCCCAGCCGGTGGCAAGTATGGACGGCTAAGCGTTTTTCCAATTCTTTATGCCGTTTGATCGAAATGATCCCTTTTTGCTCCGCCCGCTTCAGAATGCCTTGAAAAGCCTGGTTCGTGGTGCATTGCAATAGATAACGCAGCGTTTCGCGTATATCGCCGCCGATATCCGGCGCGCCGTTCTCATCGGCGCGAGCGGCGATTTGCAACAGATCGCTTCGCAAATCGTCAGGAAAAACGCCGCCGCGCAAGACATGAGCGGGAGCGAAGACGCCGAAGACGGGCGCTTCTCCCCTCGCCCGCCGTGTAACGTCCAGCGAAGCGAGGGCGTTGACAATGGCGAAGGGGGTTTTGTCGCAGCCTTGAAGGACGAAAGCGCCGTGGTAGGAGTGGCTTTCCATCTGGTTGACGACTATGGCGCTGACCAGGTTGCGCGAGGCGAGGGAGTAGCACATCCCCTGCGTGCTCTGCGCCGTTCCATCGCACATGACGGGAACGCCGAAGGCGAAGGGAACGGCGCCGCGATTCCAAAGGCTGGCAACCGCTTTCAACATCGCCGCTTCATCCATAATATGCGCGGGTTGATCGGGCGAACCCGTAATCACGGCTACGCGAGGCGCGTTTTCTTCCAGCCGGTCATATATTTCCTCCAACGTCGCGCCATCGGGATTTTTCAGATAATCCCCCGCCCGTTCCAGCAGCCGGGCGACGCAAATCGGTTCGTTGGCTTTCCCCTGCACTTCCTTGGCGTAGGGATTGGAACCTATCAGTATCCGCATCTTTTTCGAAGAATTTTTTCGGCGCATCAATTTTTCCTTTTTATTGCAGAGGTCTGGCGAAAATCTTACTCAATCATGTTACGCGCGGCGAAAAAACTAAGGTGATATTGGGATCTTCGATTGAATCACGAAAACTCGAAAGAATGAAGAAAACACGAAAAAAACTTAAATTCAATTAACATTAGGGATTGCGCCATAAAAAGGATTTTTCCGTGTAATCCTAAAGCATCCGTGATATCCGTGATTCAATACATTTCGAGGAATTCGCGCCTTTTCGTGGTTTCGTGTTCCAATAGCGCAACGAAAAATAAAATCCATACGCTGCGTTGGATCGGCTGCTCCAACCTGCGGGCAGGATGCCCGCGCTCCCAGACTGCGTAACATGAGTTACTCAATCCACATGAAAAACCTCTTCCATATTGGCCCACCATTCACCTTCCGCCCGCGTTTCCAATGGTTCCTGGCAAGGCTTGCAATGGCTCCACCAATCCTGCGTCGTTGGATCGGCCGCCATCTTGGCCATGTCGGCGGCGAAATCGGCTCCAACATACTCGAAATAGCTGAAGAGAAAGCCGTCTTTGAAATATATGGAATAATTGCGGATATGGCATTGCTTAATCATATCCAAAACGTCCGGCCAGACGGCGGCGTGCAATCTTTTATATTCTTCCAATTTTTCCGGACGCACTTTAATAACCATGCCGTAGCGTTTCATAGTGCGAAACCTCGCTTTCTTGGAATTTTTTGATATTTTATCAAATTACAGAAGCAAACGGCATGTCTCGATCCATTTCAATCGCGGGAAAAGAGAAAAATAATGAACCAGCAAACGCGCCGCCGTTTTTTACGAAATTCCGCTCTGAACGCCGCAGGAGCCGCTTTGGCGTGGGAAACTCGATCTGTTCTAGCGCAAAATCTTGGAGAACGCCCTCCATCTTCGCAGGACATTGTTGTTCTCAATCCTCAAAACCGCGTCCCCGTCAGCCTAATCATTGACGATTCGACTTGCCTGGTTAACTTGGCTCACTTCGGCATTCCCCAATTCAACGAAGTATTCCCCGATCGCTACCGGCAACCTTGGCGCGAACTGCCGCGCGAGATTCCCGACTCTTTCGTGCGAAAATTCGGGGAATGGTGCGCCGAGCATGGCGTCAAAGGCAAATACAGCCAGGTTCCCTGCCCCGCTTGCGTCGGCTGGCTGGACCGCGATCTTCCCGGCTGGTCCAAACGGGAATTGGAAGAGAGTTTGAATCTGGTTCGCACCCTCATGGCGCCGAACTGGGACATCCATCCGGAAATGATTACGCATACTTGGGTAATCGACGTGAAAACGGGACGTCCTTTTCCTGAACGCAGCGAAAACTATATGGAAAATTGGGGCTGGTCGGTGGGCAAATCGGCGGACGAATTGACGGAATACCTAAGTTATGCGCTGCGCATTCTCAAAAACGCCGGATTTTCATGCGAAGGGATCACTACGCCCGGCGGATTCGGGAGCCGTTCCCGTCCCGCGTTGGCGCAGGCGACGCTGCAATCCTGCCGCGATGTTTTCAACGCCGAGATTCCCCATTATTTCCGCGACTTGTTCACCGACGAACAAAGCGTTGCGCCTTTAGTACAATACGCCGCTGGAATCGACGGCCCCCATCCCGAATGCGTCGTCTCCATCATCGGCTGCACCGGCGATTGGTTTGGCGGATGGGATGGCCTGGTTCCCGGTTCCGCCGATCTATTGATAACGGAAGATGGACAGGGCGGACGGTTGCCCCAAGTGATTGCGCGGGGCGAACCGGCGATTATGGTATGCCATTGGCCGGGGATTTATTTCAACGGCGACGAGATCGGCTTCCGAATTTTGCAAAAAGCCGTTCTTCGCCTGCATTCGGCTCATGACAATATTATTTGGATGAAACTAAGCGAAATCGCCCGCTATTGGGCGGCCAAGGAATTAACCCGCATCCAAAAAACGAACGGCCGCATCGATTTTCTCGCGCCTTTCGCATGTCCTCATTACACAATCCGAATTCCCGGCATTCTTACGGCGCCTCCTCGAATGGAGCAAGAAGCCAACCCATTAAAAGAAATCCAGCGCCCGTTGCAACTGGATAGCGGACGCTGGATGGTTGATGGCAATAATACGATACTATGTTTCGATTTGCCGAAAGGAAAATCGAGTCTTATTATTTAGCTCATGATACGCATTTTCATTCCCTCGCCCTTTGGGAGAGGGGTAGGGTGAGGGTGGTAAGTTCTATCAAATCAACCCTCACCTAACCTCTCCCAATCTTGGGAGAGGAATTGTAAAGATGGCAAATTCCATGAAAAAAGCCTACGTGCGTCACATGAGATATAAATGTTCGCCGCTTATTCGATTTCCAAAACCACGACAGATTTTGGCGGCAAGTTCGCCGTTAAATTCCCGCCGTCGATCTTGGCTCCATTGAAGGTAACCGGTTTAACGTTTTCCGGTTTGTCGAAGGTGTTATGCGCTGTAATCTCGTCGGCGGTCAGCAGCCGTCCGGAGACGCTTTTCGCTTGAATGCCTTTCAACTCACAGTTCAATTCCGCCGCATTTTTGGGATCGAAATTGCACAAAGAAATGTGAATTTTACCGGCTTGATCCCGCGAGGCGGAGACGTTCAATGAGGGAATCTTCTTACCGCCGAATTCGTAATCTCCGCATTGCAAATCCGTGGGTAGAGAAATGGCGTCTTGATGAACCTGGTAGAGATCGAAGACGTGATACGTCGGCGTCAGCAGCATTTTTTCCCCATCGGTCAACGCCATCGATTGCAGCACGTTAATGGTCTGTGCGATGTTCGTCATCTTCACGCGGTCGCAATGCTGATGGAAGATGTTCAACGTGAGGCCCGCCACCAGCGCGTCGCGCAGCGAATTTTGCTGGCGCAAGAAGCCGGGATTGGTTCCCGGTTCGACCTCATGCCATGCGCCCCACTCGTCCACGATCAGCCCCACTCTCTTTCGCGGATCGTATTTATCCATGATCGATCCATGCAACACCAAAATCTCATCCATTTTCAAAGCGCGATCGATTTGATCGAACCAATCCTCTTCGTCGAATTTCGTCGCCGAGCGGCTTCTCTTGCCCGAACCGCAGTAATAATGCAAGCTGAGGCCGTTCATGTTTCTACCCGCTTGCTTCATAAGAACTTCCGTCCAGTCCGCCCATCCACCGTTGGCGCCACAGGCGATTTTATATAGCCGATTGCCGGAAAAATTGCGCAAATAAGTCTGAAAACGCTTGTAGAGATCGGCGTAATAATCCGGCGTCATATTGCCGCCGCAGCCCCAGCTTTCGTTGCCGACGCCCCAGTATTTCACTTTCCACGGCTCTTGCCGCCCGTTCTGGCGCCGTAAATCCGCCATTGGGCTTTTGCCGTCGAACGTCATGTATTCGACCCATTCCTGCATTTCCTGCACGGAACCGCTGCCCACGTTGCCGCAGATGTACGGCTCGCAATCGATCTGCTCGCACAGGTCCATGAATTCGTGCGTTCCGAATTGGTTTCCTTCCGTCACCATGCCCCAATGAGTATTGACCATCGGACGCCGCTGATCGCGAGGCCCGATTCCATCTTTCCAGTGATACTCGTCGGCGAAGCATCCCCCCGGCCAGCGCAGCACCGGCGTATGAATCTTCTTCATCGCCTCCACAAGATCGTTGCGAATGCCGCGGGTGTTGGGGATCGGACTATCCTCGCCCACCCAGAAGCCGTCGTAAATGCAGTTTCCCAGGTGCTCGGAAAAGTGCCCATAGATATTCCGGTCGATCTCGGCTCCGCCCTTATCGGCGTGTATGACCAGGCGATTTCCCGCCAATTCTTCTCCATTTGCAGTGAAGATGAAACACATGAATCCCGTCGCTGCCAGAACGATGGCCCGCACGATTTTACTAAGGGAAAAAAACTTCTCGATTCTCCCTTGCATCATTCGATTGCCCTCCCTATTGTTAGTAGTCGCTTAACAAAGCGCAGCCTATTATCCTATATCTTTTGCTTAATCCAAGGGGGAAATATTCAACCGCCTATCATAAAGCGATTTTCCCAAATCCACCCCCTTGTAGAACAGGATTGTTTCTTTTTCCGATATTACGCATTATTATGAGATTCCAAAATAATAATCAATACGAACTCCATTCCTCGATCGATTAGGAGAATAACGATGAAGGATAGAATACAAGAGTCTCATCTTTGCAGCCGCCGTTCTTTTTTACGGTTAGGATTGGGATTGGCCGCCGCCGGTCCGGCGGCGCTGGCTTATGCGCAAACCCAAGAGACGGCGCCCTCCGCCGCCATTTCCCCCGCTCATCTAGCCAATGCCAAAGTCGCTATCGCCCGCTGCCGAACATACGGCAAAGAAGTGGAAGAATCGATCAAGAAATGCTTCGACCTTCTTGGCGGCGTCGGTTCTCTCGTCAAAGGCAAAACCGTAGCAGTGAAGGTGAACTTTACTGGCAGCCCCTATCAGACCCTGTTCAGCAAACCTCCGGGAGAGACTTACTTGACTCACGGCGCCACGGCTTGCGCCCTCGCTTCCATATTAATGGCGGAAGGAGCGAAAAGGGTTCGCTTTATCGAATGCGCCTATTATAAAAAAACTTTGGAAGAAGCCATGGAAATGGTCGGTTGGGACGTAAAATCGCTTATGCAAATCAATGGCGTGGAGGCGGAAAACACCCGCAATCTTGGTCAGGGCAAAAAATATTGCGAATTAAAAGTCCCCGGTGAAGGTTATCTCTTCAATTCCTTCCAACTGAATCACTCGTATGAAGACGCGGATATCTTCGTCTCGCTAAACAAACTAAAAAATCATGAAACCGCTGGCGTTACTCTCTCGATGAAAAATATGTTCGGAATCACTCCCTGCTCGCTTTACGGCGACGACGCCGGTTCCGAGGACGCTACCCAAGCGCGCGGCGCTATGCACGGAACCAGCGGCTGGGGCAAAAAGAATATCGTCTTGCCCGGCGCAAAAAAAGTATTAGACGCCGTTGCGGGCGTCGTCGTTCCCCGTATCGTCGTGGATATCTGCGCCGCCCGGCCGATTCACCTAGCCGTCATTGACGGCATCACATCCATGAAAGGCGGCGAGGGATTTTGGAACGCCAAGATTAAACCCACCGCCCCCGGCATCGTTATGGCGGGTCTGAATCCCGTCTCTACCGACGCTGTAGGAACGGCCGTGATGGGTTATGCGAATCCCAGAGCCGAACGTGGAACGGCGCCGTTCGAGAAATGCGACAATCATCTCCTGCTCGCCGAACGTGTGGGCTTGGGAACGGCGGACCTCTCGAAAATCGACGTGCGCGGATTATCGATCGAAGAAGCCCGTTATCCCTATAACGCATAAGAGAATTGCGAAATCCTATCGACGCGGATGGCGCCTTGAATCGGCGCCGTCCGCTTATTCTATTCGGCCATTTTATCCCCGTGCATTCCTAAGCGTCCATCAAGAAAACTTCTGCGCTTTCTCCTATTCACGCCTTAAATGCAACCCCTTTTTTTGTTACTATTTTTCCAAAGGCTATAGACAGCCTCTGAGAATTTCTCATGCGGGAGAAAAAAGCAGGGCGGCGAATTGATTTCTTTTTTGAGGGTGAAGCCATAACATGAGCGGAATACCACGAGCCTTTGTTGCCAGCACAAGTCCGTTGATCTCGCGATTCATTGTCAAGTCGTGCTTGAAAAACGGCGTCGATCCCATCGAAATGCGCAACGAATGCGATTTGTTGAAAGAACTGTGGCAGGCCAAACCCGATCTCATCTTCATCCAGGCTACGATCATCGAACAAGCCGACGTCAACGTCGTCGCCCGCGTGAAAGTGGACGAACACATGGGACGCGCTCTTTTCGTGGTAACGGCTTCCCGCGACGACGGCGCGGATTTCGCTTATAAAATCGGCGCCGACGCTTTTCTACCCGTGCCTCATACTGAAGCCCAAATCGAAGCCATCTTGCGGCATGTCCTTCCTTGGCCCAAAAAAATCCTACTTGTCCATTCGCTGGAAGATCCGCCGGTCTCTCTTCGGCAAAAGCTCATGTCGGCGGGGTACAGCTTAGTAGCCGCCGATTCCGGCGAAGAAGGCGTAAAAACCGCCGCCGCCGAATCGCCGGATTTGGTCCTGTGCAATTTTCAACTGCCGGACATGAGCGGACTTCGATTGTGCGAACGCATCAAAGAATCCATACTGCTCAATCATATCCCCGTTATGGTTCTTAGCCGCGAATGGAACCTGGAGACGAAGGAAAACTGCTTCGAATCCGGCGTGCATCAGGTTCTGCGCTATCCCTTCGAATCGGGCGAAAATTTACGCATCATCGCCTCCGTCGTCGACGCGCCCCGCAAGAGCAAAAAATTCAAAGCCCTCGTCGTCGACGACAGCCCGCTGGTTCGCGAAGTCGTCGCCAAGATGTTCCGCCAAATCGGCTTTTTCGTCATCACGGCGGAAGACGGCCGCGAAGGACTGCAAGCCGCCATCGCAGAAAGCCCCGATATCATCACCTCCGACTGCGAAATGCCGGTGATGGACGGCTATCAATTTTGCATGAGGCTCAACCAGGATCCGCGCACGAAAAATATCCCCGTCATCATGATCACAGCCCGCAAATCGAAAGAAGATAAGGAAAGAGGCCGCAACGTGGGCGTCGCCGTCTATATGACTAAACCTTTCGAAGTGGAAGAACTCGAACGCCGGGTGACTCAAGTGCTGGTTTCGTGAATCGCAGCGATAAATAATTTTTTGATAGGCTCGCTCTCTTGGCGCAAATTATTTCTTCGATCTGCATTCCATCCAAAATAAATTATGGAATTCTACAAACGCGAAACCCTATGTTATAGTACTTACCTTCAGAAACCGTATAATGGAACGCCGAACGGCAACTGCTGGAATAATCGAACCAACTCCCGCCTCTGATAACAATGGACGTCCCTGTTTCAGGACCTTGCGGATCGACTTGCGGCCATCTCGCGTAAGGCGCTTCCCACCAATCCGAACACCATTCCCATACGTTTCCGTGCATATCATAAAGTCCCCAAGGATTGGGCAGTTTCAAACCTACTTCGTGAGGCTGATCGCTCGAATTTGTGCACCACCACATATACTGGTCGTGAATCGGCGAAAATTCCCGTTGATCGTCTGTTTCAAGAATATCCCCATAAGAAAATCGCGTCCTTGTTCCCGCTCGGCAAGCGTATTCCCATTCCGCTTCCGTGGGCAAACGAAAGATTCCTTGACCTAGTTGGTTCAATTTTTCAATGAATTCCTGGCAATCGCTCCATAAGAGATTTTCAACGGGATTGTTTGGATTTCCTTGAAAATTGGATGGATTCGACCCCATAACCGCTTGCCACTGCGCTTGTGTTAATTCATATTTCCCCAAATAGAAATCCTTCGATATCGTCACTTCATGCGGCGGCCAATCGTAATCGTTCGATCGTCCGCGTTCGCTGTAAGGCGCACCCATTACAAACATCCCCGTTTTAATCAAGACCATCTCCAACGGCTTCGCGCCTTCGGGAAGATTGGGAAGAGGAATTGTAACCGAAATCCCGCTTGGCGCCGGCGTTGCGGGAAAAGTAAGGCTCTTCGAAGCGAAAAGAGCGTCCTCCACTAAATAGACTTCCAACCGGTCGATCCACACCGTCGTCACTCCGAAGCCGCCGGTTCCGGCGACTTGAATGGCGGGAGTGATATCCGTCCCTGAATCGGGTTGATAGAGCAAGGTCAGGCAATACTCGGATTCGATCATCTTTGAAGAATTAGCGGGAATATGAGTCGCGATGGAGCCATCCATATTCTCTCCCGTCTGTAAGTCGCCTTTTAGAGCAACGAGAGCCAGTTGCGCGTCTAGGCCGTTGGCTCGCGCAATTAAACGCAATAAAACTGGCTTTCCTTGATTTTGAATCGGATTCATGGCCAGTAGAAACGCAACTTGTTTACCCTGAACCTGAACTTGCATCCCTAATTTATCGTTGGATGACGGCATCTCTCCCGAATTGAACGCCGCGAACGCCACGCGGCCCGCCGGCGTTCCCAATTGAAAGCCGCCGGGAATCGCCGACCACCGATTTTCCAATAACGTCGGCTGTTCGAATTCGTATTGGAAATAGAAATTCGCCGCGCTGGAACCGGTCGCCATCGGGATCGAGGCGAATCCATGCGTTTCGGGATGCGCCTCCAATATCTCGCAAGACGCGGCGAAGACAATGAGAAAGCGCAAAAACAATCGGTCATATATCGTCTTATAATTCATTTTCGATATCCTGGTTTCCAAACCAACGCCTCCCTTTTATTCTCGAATCCTAAAAACACTATTTCGTTAACATAACGCTATTTATTTCTTTTTACAAGATGGCGATAATGCGCGATTGAATTTTTTCGCAACATTTCCATAATAATTTTTACAGAAATACTCCTATCATTTTTCAGTGGACATCGAATCCTCATTTACTTGCGCATTATAATCTTCATATCATTGCATAATGCTTACGCCGCAGAGCGCTAAACGACAGTTTTTTTTCTTTGACCAAAGAAAGGCTATAATTGACAGGGATGCGCAAGCGCTATTCAAAGGAAAAAGACAAAAACAAATTAAGGGATTTTGTCGGGATCCTATCAAATAAATAATCTTGCTTTATAAAACCGAGAGTTGTAAATTTTATTCATATAGCATGTTGATATAACCATCCTATAAAAACGGCGGATTTCGCCTGCGAGGAAACGATGCGGTTCAGCGAATTGATTCAAACGCCGGAAATTACTATCGCGGAAGTGGGTCCGATTTATAACATTTTGAGTTCTTTCAACCAGGTGGAGTGCGTTTTCAACATCGATTCCGCCGAGGAGAAGAAACTCAAATTGACGAAGACCAATCCGTTGGGAAAAGAAGATACGGTTTATTTATCGTTGAAAAAGCATTTCGAGATGGAGAAGGATTTCTTTATCGCCGAGAACGTTCCGTATCAAGAATTGTCTCAGGAAGCGGCGGCAGTCGGCGCGAAAGTCGGCATCATGTTTATCTCGGCCAGCGTCCGCCTGGGGGGAATGTGCTCGATCCTGAAACGCATCGAGAAGCCGCTTTCCAACAAGGGCCAACGGTTAGTGGGTAAAGACGCTTTGTTTATATCCTTTCCCGACGCCTTGCTGTCGATCAACCGGCGCAAGCGGTTCCGGGCGTATCCTCGGATTGAAGATCATTTTTGCGAGATTACGGGATATGAAAACAACCGCCATGCGCCGATACCGTCCTACCTTGTGCGCAGCCTATCCGACATCGGCGCCTCCGTGATTATGATGAACGTCCGTAGCGACGATCTGCCTAATGCAGATGAGGAGATTTTCCTACGGCTCAATCTCTTCAGCGCCGCCAAGGATTACCGTCTGAAACGGGGGGTATTGGTGAGCGTAGCGGAGATTACGGAAGGGAAGGTCAATCAATCGCAATTCGTTTTTAAATGCCGAGCCATCCACATAGTGAATAAAAGCGAGCGGGCCGTAGAGATCGGCCTGCAATTTCTAGAAATGGCGCGGGAAGGCGTTTCCCTCGATCCCAAACAATTCTCCCACTTAACCTATCTTCCCATCGACCGCGATAAAGGAATAGAACCACTCCTCGCCTGGATCAACAAACTGCAACAATTGCTCCGCTCCCAGGAAAAAGAGAGAGGGCTGATGGCGTAATTTTTCGCTCAGTTTCTTTTATTCGAATATTTCCCACAAACGCCAACTTAGAACGCCGGTGCGGACCGGTTCGTTGGGATCGAGAATAATGCCGTTGCCGGTGCGGAAATAATCGAGCGTGATCTTGCCGCGCGTGTTGCCTTGAAAGCCGATTTGCATGATGCCGTCCGCATCGACGGCGGGCGATCCCCAGCCATTCCAACCGCTGCCGGGCATATCGGTCAAGGCCGGTTCGACGAAGTTGCGGTCGACGTAGAGCGTCCACGGGGAGTGATCTCCCAAAGCGCGGTCGGGGTAGGCGTCTCCTTCAAAGGCTTCGCCGTAATTGATGTCGGGCGCGAGGAGAACCTTTTCGTCATAAAGGACATAATCGAATTTGCAGACGAATGTCAGCACGTGAAATTGGGATAAATCCAGTTCATAGATAGGTAGCAACGCATTGGCGAAATAGCGGCTGCCGATGTAATTCTTATCGAAACTGCAAAGCCAAGTGCGTCCATTCGAGTAAGTATCCACGACGCCGTCGGGACGGTTTTTGAGGGGATAGATGGAAGAACGGTCGCCGTGTTCGTCAGCGGCGCCGCTGTTGGGACCGCCGATTTGATCGACTCTTAGCCGGAACTCGTAGGTAAAATACCAAAATTCCGCCGTTCCGTCGGGCGGTTCGATCCAGGAAACGTCATGGGTGAGGTAGACCGTCTGGCTGTCGGCGCCTAGCCGGGCAATAGAGACGGTTCCATCGCTATTTTGAGTGATTTCCGTTCCAGCGCGCGGCGCCGAGTAAATATACCAACCTTCCGTTTTGTAATCGTCGAAGAGGCTTGAAATATCCCACGACTGGGCGAACGAGGAACAACAGAAAAGGAACAACGCGAAGGATGAAAATACCGTTCTCATTAGATTTTCCCCCTTGGTAAAGGAATATGTACAACGATATTTTTCGATGGTTTATGGTTGTTTGCTTACGTCTACATAATTTACGCCAACCGAATTTCCATTCGATTCAATCCAGGCTTCCAGTCTTCCCGCGCCGGAGTTCAAGGATACAGAAGAGAATATACAAGAGTCCTCTCCTTTTTGTATAGGCTGGGTCGCGGTTGCGCTGCTCAGTTGAAAATGGGCTTCAGAGGCGTTTTGGACGGGATCAAAGCGCAAGATGATTTTATACGTTCCCGCTGCGGCTGTTTCGACTTCCCAATATCCGAGAGAATCTTTGCTCCAACCGGCGCGGGGGCCGCGCCAGTCTTGGCGAGTGAGGATCGTAGGATTTTCATACGGCGTTCCTAGTTGAATACGGGGGGGAGCATAGCCGCGCGAGGACGAAACGTCGCGGAACCATTTCTCGCAATCTTTACGCATGGCAGCGGCGATATCCGGATGGACGGCGGCGATATCGTTCTTTTCGCCGGGATCGGCATTCATATCGTAGAGTTCTTCGCCATTAATGAGTTTATAGCGTTGGCCGCGGGCGGCGCAGTTGCGGAAGAGAATGGGTTCGTCGCCGCGATGCCATTGAAAATACAGCGTGCGATCAGGCCAAGCGGGAGTTTTTTGCGTCAGGAGCGGTAGCAGGCTTTTTCCATCGATGGCGAGATTATCGGGTTTGGAAACGCCGCAGGCTTCGAGCAAAGTCGGCAGAATGTCGATATGAGCAGCGATGCGGTCAATTTTCGCGCCCGTTTGTATACGCTCCGGCCAGCGGATGAAGAAAGAGGTGCGAATGCCCCCTTCATAGACTTGCCCTTTTAAGCCGCGCAGTCCAGCCGTATAACGAGTCTGCTGCGGGCCGTTGTCAGTGAGGAAAATGACGATCGTGTTGCGTTCCAGGCCGAGGGTTCTCAATTCGGCCAACAAATTGCCGATGTTGTCGTCGATGTTGGTTACCATGCCGTAGACTTTGGCAGTTGTCTCGTCGAGGCCCATATCCAAGTAAGGTTTGACGTAAGAATCGTCGATTTGCAGCGGCGTATGGGGAGCGTTGGTCGCGAGATAGCAGAAAAAGGGACGCTGGCGGTTCTCGCGGATGAAGCCGATGGCGGCGGAAGTGAAGATGTCCGTGCAATAACCTTCGTGTTTTTCCGCCTTGCCGTTGCGTTGAAGAATGGGATTGTGATACCTATTGCCTGGAGGATCGGCGGGCTGGCCGATGCCGCCGCCATTATGAACCAGCGCCTCCTGGAAACCCTGGTCGATGGGGCGCATAGGGTAATTGTCGCCCAGATGCCACTTGCCGAAGATGCCCGTGCGATAGCCCGTCCCGCCGAGCAATTCGGCGAGCGTGGTTTCGCCGCCGTGCATCATGGCGCGGCCTAAATAGGTGTCGACGACGCCGGTGCGATAATTGTAGCGTCCGGTCATGAGGCTGGCGCGCGTTGGGGCGCAGACGGGAGAAACGAAGAATTGCGTAAACTCCACGCTTTCCCCGGCAAATCGGTCGATGTTCGGTGTACGTATCTTATCGTTGCCATGAACGCCAAGGTCGCCATAGCCTTGGTCGTCGGTAAGAATGAGAATCACATTAGGCGGCTTGGCGGCGGACTCATGAGCGATCGTCTGCGAGGACGCCATAAAGGCGGCGGAACCCGCCAGAAGACCTTGGCCGCTTTTTTCCAAAAACTCCCGGCGGGTGAAGGTAACTTTTAAAGGCATTTTACTTCTCCATTTCGCCTTCCAACAGATCATGGATGAAGTAGATAAGCGATCATTCTTTCAAAACAGAAATCGCGATGGAGAGAAGAAAGAGCGAGTTGGCGAAGTTCATAAAACTTTGGGGCTTGAAGGGGTACAATACGAATGCGGAGGAAAAATCGATGCCAATCAATTTGACAACAATCCCCACAATAATGGCGATAATACCCAATAAAATCAACAATTTCGGAATAGACTTCATGAACGCTTCCTCCTTAAACCTATCCTGCGGCGCCTAAACGCCGATTTTATTATTTCCATCATTATTACTTTAAAACTTGCAAGACTCTCCGTATAGGGAATAAACGATTCTATAATATCTTTTTGCAGCGAAACCATCGTTTGGATGGAAATAAGGAGATTTATTATGCCGAGAAAGGAAGACTTTCTCAAAGAGACGATTCAACATATCGACATGACGAAACATAATGTCGTTCCCCTCGTGGAAGCTATGCGCGGCATGGCTTTCAGCGCGAGAGACCTGTCCCGCGCGGCGGAGATTTACGACCGCATGTTGATGGACAAGGATTGCGCCGTTATTCTTTGCCTGGCGGGATCGCTGATCAGCGCCGGATTGAAGCGGATTTTCGCGGATATGATCCGTCTTAATATGGTGGACGCCGTAGTCAGCACGGGCGCCAACATCGTCGATCAGGATTTTTTGGAAGCGCTGGGATTCCGTCACTACATCGCCGAAGACCGCCTCAAGGCGGGATTGGACGACGACGTCTTGCGCAGCCTGCATATCGACCGCATCTACGATACGCTGATCGACGAGGACGACCTGCGCCAATGCGACGAAACCATTCGGAAGATCGCCGACGAATTGGAGCCGCACCCCTACTCATCGCGGGAATTCATCATGGAGATGGGCGCTTATCTGGAACGGACGAAACCGGAAACGGCGGACAGCATCGTTTTTGAAGCCTATAAAAAAGAGCTGCCCATCTTCTGTCCCGCCTTCAGCGACTGTTCGGCGGGATTCGGACTCGTGGCGCACCAATCGGCGCGGGGAGACGCGCCCAAGGTGAGCCTCGACAGCGCCAAGGATTTTCTCGAATTGACGCAGATCAAAATCCGCAACAAAGAGACGGGATTGTTCATGATCGGCGGCGGCGTTCCCAAAAATTTCGCTCAGGACATCGTCGTGGCGGCGGAAGTGCTGGGCAACGACGCGCCGATGCACAAATACGCAATTCAGGTAACAGTGGCGGACGTACGCGACGGCGCGCTTTCCGGCAGCACGCTCAAGGAAGCCAGCAGCTGGGGCAAGGTGGATACGGTTTTCGAGCAGATGGTCTACAGCGAAGCGACGCTGGCGGTTCCGTTGATCGCCGGATACGCCTATTTCAAGGAAAACTGGAAGAGCCGGGAAGCGCGCGGCTTGAACCATCTATTCGAAACGGCGCCGATTATATGATTATATGATCGAATAATAAATAGCTTCTAGTAAAGCGGGAATGGGTTATAGCGCATTCCCGCTTTTTTTTATACGCTATTCGTCATTGAATATTGTTTTTTTATATCCAGCGTATTCCATTGAAAACAACCGGACATTAGCGGCTCATAGCTAATTCTAATTTCATCGGATGGCGCCTGGTCATAACATTCATCGCGGACGTTTCCATTCCAAAGTACGCATATGGATTTTACATGAATCGATCCGAGAATTTTTCTCTCGGATTATGCTGAATATTACGGTTCCACCAACACAATCGCCCGGCGATAACTGAATAGCGGTGGAGTCCCATGATCTTTTAACTGGAGAATGACGTGAATGGTAGATCGTTCTTTTATCGGAGGGGCAATAAACGCGGTCTTGGCTCCTTGAGAATTGGATAATTCAACTACACCCGAATAGGTTCCCGCTTCCGGATAAACAAACCAGGATGTATCGAATTTGTCGCCGTCAGGATCGCTCGATCCTTCGCAGGATAACTCGACTTTATCTCCTGGTTTGACATTCAATTCGAGAATATCCTTACCCGGCATAGCGTTGATGATTGCAACGGGATTATGGTTGGCGTCTTGAAAGTTTTTCGCAACGCACCAATCCATACGCGCGGCGAAATCGTATTGAAACGCCTCCCGCCAGCGCCAGACGGTTGCCTGAGCCGTGGTGTAAGTCGAACCATCTCGCGCAGTCACTGTATCGCGGCTGTTGGTATAGATGGGATGCGTTTCCGCATAGGATTGGTGAAGAACGTAACGGCCTCCCCAACCGCCGTACGCGGGATTTTGATCGCTGCCCAAACCATTGTTGATGAGATTCAAAAAGGAAGGAGTATCGCCTTCCATGATATAAGCCAGTTTGGGATACAACGCGCCCAAAGGCCCGTGATTCTCGATCACGTTTTCCGTCAGCCAAGGATTATCCACCAGCTCGAAATATTCAAACGGCCCGTTTTTATAGTGCCGGTCTCCAGAAATCCCCGTCCAGGCGGCTTTGTAGTATTCCTTCGAATCGACGCTGCTGGGAGTGACGATGTAATATAAATCGGGATAAGCGATGCGCAGCCAACGCCCCGCATCGTCTTGATCGGAGATGGTATACACCCGCAGCTTGGATACGAATCGCTTTAATTCCGACTCCGTTCGCGCGTATTTTACATCCCACAACGCTTGCGCCAACGTATTGGCTCCTCCCCATATCGAAATCCAAATGGGGCGCTCATCGGGTTGATCCACTACAGCAACGATATGGTTGGAACCCTCCGTGCTTTTTCCGAATCCCACTGCTTCCATTCCGAATCCAGTCTGCCCCTCTTTGGCGACTGACATCAAGCGATCTGCGGCGGGATAGCCTTGGGCATGTTTCAACAGATTATTCCGCACCTGGCCGTATGCTTGGATGTCCCGCTGAATTAAGTCCAGTCTTGGATTCTGGCGCAGCCATACTGAGGTTGTGGCGATGATCCCTTCGACATCGTATTCATTGCTGTATACCAGAAAACGCACGAGCGATTCCTCATCATCCGGTTCGTTGGAGATATCGGTGAGAACGATAACGCGGGGTTTTTCTGCAGCGTACCCACTAAGATATACGGTCATCAAAGCGAATAATCCGATTAATCTTGCATATCGGTTCATGGTTTGATTCCATCTCCTTTTGTTCCGATTCAGCGCTGTTTGTACGAGATATATACTTCTGCGCCCAGAAAGTAAGCAATGATATTGAGTCGTATTCAGTCCGTTTGCAGCGGCGATATTTTCAGAGCCATGCCAAATAGAGAAATTCTTAAGTATTTGTAAATAGTGGATTTTGTTAAAAACGCCTGTTTTTATGTTATATCCAATGTTGGATTATCATGAACTGCGGCGTATTCAATGTAATACTTGTGATATTCCTCCAGGATTTCGTTGGCGCGGTTCAATTTGGCGCATAGAAGTTTCAATAGCGCTTCTCCAATATCGGGATAACGGCGGATCATGGTTTTGATGCGGATTTTTTCTATTTTCAGCAGCTTGGCGTTCTCAACGACGGTGACAGTGGCGGATCGCGGACTGTCGCTGAGGATGGACATTTCGCCTACAATATTGACCGGTTTCACTTCGGTGATGAAAAGCGGTTTGCCGTTGACTTCGCGTTCGACTTTCAACATGCCGGACAGAAGCATATAAGCGCATGTTCCCGCTTCGCCCTGGCGAATCAATACATGGCCGGGGGGATAAAGACGGATATCCTTGGCGAGATCCACGTTGGTTTCTTTAAGAATTTTGAGCAGACTCATAATTTCGCTGGCCGATCATCCACTTGGCGCTTTTTTCGCCGCGAACGGCGAAATCGTTGGAGATGAATATTCTTCCATAATAAAAGGAAGAAAAAATCGGTTCTAATCCTCCATTTCCATCCATTTTTTGAATTCGCCGGAAAATTGTCTTTCATATTCGCAGTGTTCGGCGATAAATTCATTGGCGCCGATGAGTTTGGCGCAAAGGAGTTTTACAATAAATTCAGCTGCTTCGGGATTGCGCCGGAATAAAAATTTGAGCCGAGATTTTTCCAGGCGGATCAATTTCGAGTTTTCGATCGCCGTCACAGTGGCGCAGCGCGGCTTGCCGCTTAAGATGGCTATTTCGCCTACGATATCGATGGGAGTGATTTCCGCAATGAAAACAGGAGGCGGTTTTTTTTCCAATTCCACTTTTAGTTTTCCTTCCACCAAAAGAAAGGCGCACGTCCCCGGCTCGCCCTGGCGCATCAGAACCTGGCCTTTGGCCGCTTCGACGATTTCATTTTCCGACTCGAACAAAAAATAATTCGTCATCATCCAAACATCCGAAAAGATATAATTTAGATTGCGGCAATAAAAACCTTGAACGCATCGTACGCTTCGTTTTTTTAATCCTATAATGGAAATCTCTCGTTGTCTATTTATATAAGCGGGATGGCAGGGGAAAACGGCGCTTGATTTTTTTCATTTCTTCGGGTTTATTGCGCAAACGAATAAAGATGGAATGAAGAAGCAATGTGCGCCAAGACCATTTATCATTATACGCCGGAGATGGACGAACAACTCGTCTCCCCCGGAAGCATCGACGAAAAACTGGATTTCGAGAAAATCTTCGGAAATCGCCATCCGGTGGAAATCGAAATCGGGACGGGAAAAGGACGCTTCATCCTCGCCGAATCGAGACGGCGGCCTGAAACGAACTTCATTGGCATCGAACGGTCGTTGAAATGGATTCGCATCGCTCTTTGGCGCGCCGCCCGCGATCCCCGGCCCAACCGTTTTTTTCTATGTTTGGATGCTGATTTAGTAGTGAAGCTGCTGACGCCGCCTCGTTCGATTGCGGCTTATCACGTCTATTTTCCCGATCCCTGGCCCAAAGACCGTCATCGCAAGCGCCGGCTTTTCAATTCCCGGCTCTTGGAGAAAATGGCGGAGACGCTGGTAGCGGAGGGAAGGCTTTTGTTGAAAACCGATCACGCTGAATATTACGCCGACGCCCGCCAGCGTATTGACGGCAGCGGTTTATTTTCGCTTATGGAAGATAATGTTTCCAACGAGATTATCGAAGATAGGGAGGAAGCCCCGGACTCCGCGACGCATTACGAAATCAAGTTCCGCCAAGAATCCCGCCCCATCTACTCCGCTGCCTATCAAGTAGTAGCGGCGTATTCGTAAAATACAACTACATATTTGTAAATATATTTGACAGAATCAAATTGGCATTTCTGTAACAACGAGATATAATTCAAGATAGGAGGGTTTGAAAACGCCAACGAAAGGAGGCGGTGATCATGTTAGGCCAAATCTCTTGGATCAAGCCTACCGACGTGCCTGTCGAATTGTTATTCTGGTTTCTCATCGGGATAACGCTAGCCGTACTAGCGATTTTATATATCTGCCGGCGATATGCCTATTTCAAAAAAGTGCAAATCCTTCAAGAAGAAATGAAGGCGTTGGAACTGGAAAATGGCGAGAGCCAGACGCTGGAAAGTCTCGTCAAGCGGTATATGCTGAACGAACCGGTTGAAATTCTCTATTCGCTGCGTCTGTTCGACGACTTGGCGCTGAAAGAGATGGGGCGCATTCTTGGTAGTCCGCTTTCTCAGGAATCGAAGAAAAAGTACATCGATATGCTCTATCTGATTCGGCAAAAGACCTATTTCCCCGGCGGCGCGTATTCGCAAGCGCCGGTATCTTTCGATCCTTCCGATCTGCATTCGGCGCTGCCTTCCTACTAGCCGCAGTGGCGGGCCGCCATTCGCTTCGAGTTAACCCTGCGTCTATATTTTTATAAAAATCCTTTTGCAGTATAGGATGGATGTTGCACCCAACCAGAAGAGGACGAACGCTATCGCGTAAAGCAGAGAAGCGTTGACGGGGGAGGTCCAGGGAGCGAAGAGATTTTGCACGATCCAGGAAATCGCATCCATCCGCGCCTCGCCCTGACCGATGGAGATCATTCCCAACAGCTCGCCGCCGATGCTGGAGAGAACGTACACGAATATGGCGTTGCTGCCGAAAACCAGAAAAGGAACAGCCCATTTTCGGTAGCCAAATACGTCGATAATCAGATAGAAGAAAGCGAGTAAATGAAGCGCCAGCCCGGCGGTGAGAAAAACATAGGGAACGGTCCATAGGTTTTTGTTGAAGGGCATCCATGCCGTGAGGATATACCCAAGCAGCAAACAGGCGTCGCCGGAGAGAAAGAGGCCGATCAAACGGCTTTTTTCTTCCTGATGGGAGCGCAGCCAGGTCCCCGCGAAATACCCCAATAACGTCGTAACAATGGCGGGCAAAGTGCTAAAGACGCCCTCCGGATCGAATCCGGCGGCGGGAGCGTTGGGCCATGTGTGTCCGCCGAGAGTATGGTTGTCGATCCACCAGCAGAAGTTGCCGACGGGTTCGATTACGCCTGCGCCATAGCCGGGAACGGGGATGAAAAGCATCCCGATCCAATAGACGGAGAGCAACGCGAAGGCTGACATCCATTGCCAAAAGGGAGACAATCCGATAACGATCCACCCAACGGCGAAATAGCAAATGGCGATGCGCTGGAGTACGCCGGGGATGCGGATGGTGTGGAGATCGAAGTTGCCCAAGGCGTTCAGAAACAGGCCGAGAGCGAAAATGATGAGGCTGCGACGGATGAGTTGCCGGATAAGCGGCGAGTTGTCGCCGCCGCTTTGCAGGCGTTTGGCGAAGGAAAAGGACATGGAGACGCCGACGATGAAGAGAAAGAAGGGAAAGATGAGATCGGTGAACGTGCAGCCGTTCCATTTCGCGTGTTCCAAGGGCGAGTAGATATGCTCCCAATCTCCGGCGTTATTGACCAGCACCATCGACATCATGGTAAATCCACGAAATGCGTCGAGGGAAACGAGCCGGCCTTTTGGGTAGTTGTTTTGAATCTGCGCTTCGTTCATGTAAAAGTTGCTCCCTTCGTCATTCGTTGAAAATTCATTATTGATAATCCCCGCCGATTCTTTTATCAAGACGCCTATGGCGAAGATTTAAGCGAGCCGAATACGGATTTTCGCTGCTTTTTATTTCAAATCTTATTGAGAGTTACAATCTCATGTTACGCAAGATAAAAAACATAATGGAGTTATTTTTGCTTAAAATATTGAATCGTGAAACCACGAAAAGGCTCGAATACCACAAGATTTTCGAATCGCGGATATCGCGGATTCTTTTGGATTTCACGAAAAAAAAGCATTTCACTACGCAATCCCAAGCGCCCACTTTTATTCGTGTTTTTCTTTTTCGTTTCGTGTTTTCGCGATTCGAAACGGCGATTCTAATTGACAACTTCATCTTTTTAACCGCACGTAACATGAGTTACTATTAGAAATGCTGCTACGGGTTGGAGAAATTCGGCTGGGTATAGTAATCTAGCCAATAATCAATGGGAAATATACGATCCTAAAAATATGGAATCGCGCCTAAATCTTCCTTTGGAAAATCCATCGCC
>JBFMBP010000125.1 GCA_040755155.1 Candidatus Omnitrophota bacterium
GGGGATAACGTGGTCTTGAACGGCGAATTGCATACGCCGATCGCCATGGAGCAGGAATTGCGCTTCGCCATCCGCGAAGGCGGCCGCACCGTGGGCGCAGGCGTTATCGATAAAATCATCGAATAAAAACGATAGGGAAAGAGGCGCGGCAGACGCGCGGATAAATCATGGCTGGAGAACATCCAAATAAAATTCGCATTCGGCTCAAGGCGTACGATTACCGGCTGCTCGATCAATCCACGCGGGAAATCGTCGATACGGCGCGCAGGACCGGAGCTAAAATTTTAGGACCGATTCCTTTGCCGACGAGAATCTCGAAATATACGGTTCTGCGTTCGCCTCACGTCGATAAGAAATCGCGCGAACAATTCGAAATCCGCGCCCATAAACGGTTGGTCGATATCCTCGATTGGAGTCCCAAAACGATGGATGCTTTGACGCAACTGGAATTGCCGGCGGGCGTGCACGTCGAGATCAAACTGTAGCCAGCGGCGGGACAAAGCGAGTAGCGAAAGCAAGTTGACGGCGGGTTAAGGCAAATGGTTAAAGCAATTATAGGACGCAAACTGCGCATGACGCGGATGTATACGGAGGATGGCCGCATGGTTCCCTTGACGGCCATCGAGGTGGGGCCATGCCCGATCGTGCAGGTCAAAACAGTGGAATCCGATCGCTACAACGCGATTCAAATCGGATTTCTTCCAGCCAAGGAAAAGAAGGTTACGAAAGCGGCGCTGGGCCATTTCAATAAGGCGAAAGTCGCTCCGCTTAAACACTTGCGCGAAATCCGGGTCGATTCGGTGGAAGGCCTTGAAGTAGGCGGGAATTTGGACGCCTCCCAATTCGCCGCAGGAGACCGCGTGGACGTTTCGGGAATCTCTAAAGGAAAAGGCTTCCAGGGCGGCGTACGCCGCCACCATTGGAAAGGCGGACGGATGACCCACGGATCGATGTTCCACCGCCGCATCGGTTCCGTCAGTCCGGGAACCGGCCTTGCCCGCGTCGATAGGGGACATAATCTTCCCGGCCACATGGGCCATGAAAAGATTACGATCCAAAATATCGAAGTGATGAAAGTCGATGCCGAGCATAATATTCTTTACATTCGCGGCGGCGTTCCCGGACCCGACGGCGGCATTGTCTTCGTGAAAACTACGACGAAAACCAAAAAACAAAAAATAAAGAAATAATCGAGCCATGGCGACTTTCGAAATCTATAACCTTGATAAAACCGTAAGCGAACGGATCGATCTGGACGAAACCGTCTTCGACGCTCCGATAAACGATTACTTCCTGCACCAGGTTTTGGTCAGCTACCAGGCCAACAAACGCCAGGGTACGCATAAAACCAAGACAAGGCATGAAGTGAGCGGCGGCGGAAAGAAGCCTTTCCGGCAAAAAGGAACAGGCCGCGCCCGCCAAGGAACCACCCGCGCCGCCCAGCATCGCGGCGGCGAACGGCAATTCGGACCTGTTCCTCGCTCCTATCGCCAAGCCATTCCCAAAAAAATGAAGCAGGAAGCCTTCCGTCAGTGTTTGTCCTTGAAGGCGCGTTCGGGAAAATGTTTTCTTCTCTCCGACTTTAATTTTCCCGAAATCAAAACCAAGATCGCCGCGAATCTCCTGAAAACGTTTGAAGCGAAAGGCCGTACGCTCTTCGTGGACGCCAAGCCCGACAATAAAACGCTTCTCGCCATTCGCAATCTTCCTTCCGCTGCTGTTCAATGCGTCAATTCGTGCTCTCCTTTGGATATCTTCGAATCGGATAATATCTTTCTCACCAAAGCGGCGGCGGAATTGTACCAACAACGCTACGGCAAACAGGGAGGACGGTGATGGCCATGACCAACGGGTACGATGTCATTCTCGAAGCGGTTTTTACGGAACGGACGACCAACCTCTCCGAAAAGGAAAATGTCTACACGTTCCGAGTCCGCAACGAATCCAATAAATTGGAGATTAAAAACGCCGTGGAGATGGCTTTCAATGTGAAAGTCGTCGATGTACGCACCGTGAATGTCCACTCCAAGAAAAAATACGACCGCTATCGCGGCATATTCGGAAAGACGCGCGGATTCAAGAAAGCGTTAGTGAAACTCGCCAAGGGCGAAAAGATCGAATTTGTTTAAGATGGGGTAAGCGGAGACTAGAACAGTGGCGATTAAGAAATATAACCCAACGACTCCTACCCGGCGTTTTCAGACCACGGCGGCTTTTGACGAGATCACGAAGACGACGCCGGAAAAAAGCCTTCTTGCTCCTCTGCGCAAAACGGGCGGACGGAATACGAAAGGCCATATTACAGTCCGTTATCGCGGCGGCGGACACAAGCGGCGCTACCGGATAATCGACTTCAAGCGCGATAAAGACGGGATTCCCGCCACCGTAGCGGCGATCGAATACGATCCCAACCGCACGGCGCGCATCGCGCTTCTACACTACGCCGACGGCGAAAAGCGCTACATCATCGCTCCCGACGGCCTGAAGGTGGGCGCTACGGTTCTATCGGGGTCGGACGCCCCTCATAAACTGGGCAATTGCCTTCCGCTTAAGAAAATCCTTGATGGTACGGTGGTTCACGCCATTGAATTGAAAATAGGCAAGGGCGCTTCCCTCGCCCGTTCGGCGGGCGTTTCCGCTCAGGTGATGGGCCGCGAAGGCGAATATGCGCGCATTAAACTGCCCTCCACCGAAGTGCGCATGGTTCATTTGAACTGCCGGGCGACGATCGGCCAAACCTCCAACCCCGATCATTCCAACATCCAGATCGGCAAAGCGGGCCGGGTGCGTTGGAAGGGCAGGTCGCCTCACGTGCGCGGAGTAGCCATGAATCCCGTCGACCATCCTCTGGGTGGCGGCGAAGGAAAATCTTCCGGCGGACGCCACCCCTGCACTCCGTGGGGGGTACCGACCAAAGGATATAAAACCCGGCGCAACAAGCGGACTTCCAATATGATCCTGGAAGGAAGACGGCGCGGCAAGAAAAAATAACCGCTGAGGATTGTTTTCGATAGAATTGAATCCGGGAAACTTTAGACACTGTTCGATTGAGGTAGGTAAAGAGCATGGGACGCTCGTTGAAAAAAGGACCATACGTGGATGATCGGCTGCTCAAACGCATCCAGGATTTGAACGACAAGAACGAGAAAAAAGTTCTGCGCACCTGGTCGAGAAGCTGCACCGTCATGCCTGAAATGATCGGGCATACCATCGCCGTTCACAACGGAAAGAAATTCGTCCCCGTCTTTTTGACGGAAAATATGGTTGGACACAAACTGGGTGAGTTCTCGCCCACCCGAACCTTCAAGTCGCACGGCGGCAAAACCGCCCGCGTGATGCGGCTGAAGTAAGAGAGGAACTATCATGGCTATGCACGCCACGTTGCGCTTTTGCCGGATGTCGGCGAGAAAAGCGAGAATCGTCGCCGATACCATTCGGGGAAAATCGTATGAAGAAGCCGTCAATATTCTGACCTTTCTTCCCAGAAGAAAAGCGGGGGAGATTTTGTTGAAACTGCTCAAATCCGCCGCCGCCAACGTCGAAGAGACGACCGACTACGATCCGGACGAATTGATCGTCAGCAAAGTTTTCGTGGACGGGGCGCGGATGCTGAAACGCTTCCGCCCCGCGCCGATGGGACGCGCCATGCGCGTACGCAAGCGCTTGAGTCACATCACCATCGAGTTGGGACCGGTGGAGCGATAAGCCGACCGAACAAGGTTACGAGGAGAAATCGTGGGACAGAAAGTTCATCCATACGGGTTCCGGGTAGGAATCTATAAAAACTGGAAATCGCGCTGGTATGCGGAGAAGGATTACGCCGAGCTGCTTCACGACGATTTGAAAATCCGGGCGGCCATCAAAAAGCGCCTTTTTCACGCCGGCATCAGCGAAGTGGAGATCGAACGATTCACGCAGCGGATGCGCATCAACATCCTGGCGGCCCGGCCCGGCATCATCATCGGCCGCAAAGGCGTGGAAGTCGAACGGTTGAAGAAACTTCTAAGCAATATCACCGAACGCCAAATCCATATCAATATCCGCGAAATCAAAAATCCGGAATTGGACGCTCAATTGCAAGCGGAAGCCATCGCGCTGCAACTGGAACGCCGCGTCTCCTTCCGCCGCGCCTTGAAACGCGCCATCCAAGGCTCCATGCAAGCAGGCGCCCTGGGCGTCAAAGTGATGGTCGCCGGACGTTTGGGCGGCGCGGAAATGTCCCGCACGGAATGGTACCGCGAAGGCCGCGTTCCTTTGCATACCTTGAGAGCCAATATCGATTACGGTTTCTCGGAAGCGCGCACCGCCTATGGGCGCATCGGCGTGAAATGCTGGATATTCAAAGGCGAAGCCAGCATTATGGGCGCCGGAGAAGAGACGCAGGAGGCGACGACCTGAGATGTTAATGCCAGCCAGAGAAAAATTCCGCAAGGTCCACCGCGGCAACCGCCGAGGCATCGCCTGCCGGGGAACCGCCGTCAGTTTCGGCGATTATGGCATGAAAGCCATGACCGGCGGCTGGGTAACCTCGCGCCAGATCGAAGCGGCTCGCGTCGCCATCAACCGCTATATCAAAAGACGCGGCAAAGTCTGGATTCGCCTCTTTCCTCATAAACCCGTCACCGCCAAACCGGCGGAAACCCGCATGGGCGGCGGCAAAGGCGCTCCGGAAATGCACATCGCCGTCGTAAAACCGGGCCATGTTATTTTCGAACTGGGCGGCGTCACCGAAGATGTGGCGCGCGAAGCCTTCCGTTTGGCGAGCCATAAACTCCCGCTGAAAATCCGCTTTTCTTCGCGGGACGAAACGATGTGAGGGACAAAAAATGAAGGCAGACGACTTCCGTTCGCTTTCGATGGAAGAACTGGACCAACGCGTGAACGATCTCAAAAAACAATTGTTCAATTCGCGCATGCAACTCTATTCCAATCAATTGTCGAACACCAATAAGATCAAAGAAATCAAGAAAGATATCGCTCGCGCCTTAACCGTGAGAGATGAAAACCTCGCGAAGGCGGAAAAGACATCATGACGGAAACGAATACGAACAAACGAAAAGTACGCGAAGGCCTCGTCATCAGCACGGCCATGGATAAAACCATCGTCGTCGAACTCGAACGCTTGGTGCGCCATCCCCAATATGGAAAAGTCGTGCGCCGCAAAAAGCGCGTCAAAGTCCATGACGAAAAAAATTCATGCATCGTCGGCGATCTCGTTCGCATCTCCGAAACGCGGCCTTTGAGCAAAACCAAGCGTTGGCGATATCTCGAAACTATACGGAAGGCCGTTGTAGTCTAAAACGGGCGGCGGGAGGCATAACATGATTCAGGAATACACCAATCTCGTCGTGGCGGACAATTCGGGCGCCCGTAAAATCCGTTGTTTCAAAGTGTTGGGCGGTTCTCGCCGCCGGTACGCCGGTATCGGCGACATCATCGTGGCCAGCGTCCGCGAAGCCATCCCCGAATCCAACGTGAAAAAAGGCGCCGTCGTCAAAGCGGTGATCGTCAGAACTACTAAGGAAATCAAGCGCCCCGACGGCTCCACCATCCGTTTCGATAACAACGCCGCCGTATTGGTCAATGAAGCGGGCGATCCCATCGGAACCCGCATCTTCGGACCCGTCGCCCGCGAATTGCGCGACCGCAAGTTCATGAAAATCATATCTCTCGCCCCGGAGGTTTTATGATGGAAAAGATTCGTTTCAAAAAGGGGGATGTGGTTCAAGTGATTACCGGCGACGATTTGGGTAAAACGGGTAAAATTCTGCGCATCAACCGCAAAAAAGGCCGCCTCGTCGTGCAAGGGGTGAATATGCAGAAAAAACACCAAAAAAAGGATCCCCAAAGCAACCGTCCCGGCGGGATTATCGAACGCGAAGGCTCGATCC
Source organism: Candidatus Omnitrophota bacterium (assembly GCA_040755155.1). Classification (NCBI taxonomy): domain Bacteria; kingdom Pseudomonadati; phylum Candidatus Omnitrophota; species Candidatus Omnitrophota bacterium. Next base: position 5,892 of record JBFMBP010000125.1, read on the forward strand.
ACCCCTCCAACGTCCGTTTGGTGAAATGATAAGTAAAAAAAATGAACGAGAAAAAAAAGAAAACCAAATCCGAAGATAAAGTCGAAATGACCGTGGTGAAGGGATACCGCTCCCGTCTCGAGATCGACTATAAAGAGCGCATTGTCCCGGAAATGATTAAGGCTTTCGGATATAAAAATGTTATGGAAGTCCCTCGGTTGACGAAAGTCGTCCTCAACATGGGCATCGGCGAAGGCAGCCGCGACGCCAAAATTCTCGATGGCTTAAAAGAGAATTTAGCCACCATCGCTGGCCAGCAGCCTGTTGTTACGAAGGCAAAAAAATCGATCTCCAATTTCAAACTGCGCGAGGGGATGAGCGTTGGTTGCAGCGTTACGTTAAGAAAAACGCGCATGTACGACTTTCTCGACCGCTTTCTGAATATCAGCATCCCTCGCATCCGCGACTTCCGCGGCCTCTCTCCAAAATCCTTGGATGGACGCGGGAACTATGCGATGGGCATCCAAGAACAATTGATTTTTCCGGAAATTCACTACGATGCCATTCCCAAAGTTCAGGGAATGGATATCGTCATCGTCACCACGGCCAAAACGGATGAAGAGGCCTTGACCCTGTTGAAATTGTTCGGAATGCCGTTCCGTAATTAACAAAGGAGTTTGGCATGGCGAAGAAGAGCATGATTTACAAGGCTTCACAGCCGCAAAAATTTAAAGTAAGAGAATATACGCGCTGCAAACGTTGCGGACGGGCGCGAAGCGTCTATCGCCGCTTCAAACTCTGCCGCCTTTGTCTGCGTCAACTGGCCCTGGAAGGCTATATTCCTGGAATGACCAAATCGAGTTGGTAACTCGT
>JBFMBP010000126.1 GCA_040755155.1 Candidatus Omnitrophota bacterium
AAGGCGAAGGATAATTTGGAATGAGGAAATCCATTGGAGCGGAGATTTATAGCAAGGACAAAATAAAAAACCCTCTAAATCCAAGATGGTTTAGAGGGCGGTTTTCGCAGTATTACGGCTACTAGGGTAAAAAGGAGATTCCTCTCATACGGAATCGAGCAAGCCTTTATAGTCCTAATATCTTTCGCGCTGTTTGCCTGGATACTTCCACGCCTTCGTACTCGCCATTTTCCAACCGTTCTTTGGCTCGAGATACCGCTTCCGGACGATAATCGGGTTCCGCTTGGGCCGCCGCGACCAGCCTTTTTACGGACTGCATCTGCTGTACGCCCGCCGATATATCGATCCGATCCCCGGACGAAGCGGAAGATTTCGCCTCCGGCGCTTTCGCCGCCTCGCTTTTGGCGGCGGCGCGGCTGGAGACGCGGTTGGTTTGTTGGGTAGTAGTGTTTATGCCAACAATGTCAACCATGATTCCTCATCTCCTTCTATTGCCCTTTACCCATATGAATGATTCGAATAAATCTCTACCGCTACTTTATTGTAGCGCCTATTTGCTGCCTTGTCGATTCGAATTCCGTCTCAAATCTTAGTATCGTCTTTTCTCTTAGAGAACTTTAAATCTTTTTTGTTCTTTTTATACAGAAGAATAAGAGAAAAGGTTTTTTTTTCAATCTTTTTGTCGGGAGAAGCGTTTTTTTGTCCTTTTCCCTTTTCGATTATTATCGTCAAGAATGGAACCGACATTAGAAAATTTATTGAAAATCTATTTTGCTTCCAAGGATCTATCGAGAGAATTTCGATGAAAATCCTTCGATATACAGAGAGTTACAGCGGCGATGAATAAAAATAACAATCCAAAAAAATCTTTATCGATTAAGAGTTGAATCGGCCCTGGTTTGATGTGGCCCTTGTGAATTCCGATCTGACGCAAATCGATTTGAATGAAGAGCAATCCGATCAAGGCGATGAAGAGAACTGCGTTTCGTTTCTCTCTCCATGCCGAAAATAGGATTTGCACAAGGGGATAAAAAGAAAGCGCTAGGTTATAACCGGCTAGGCGCGGAGGGAGAAGAAGAAGACATAACAATATGATTGATAAAGACTTTTCATCCGTGTTTTCATATTCAACATGAGATTCTCTGCGATAGATACCATATGCAGCCAAGCAAAAAACCATGATCGGAAAAAGGGGTATGAGTAGTCCCGTCAAGAAGGGCGAATGGTAGAGTGGTTCGGAAAAATAAGTTTCGGAAAATGTTCTTAATAGAACGGTTATGGATGAACAGTTATAAATGCTTTGCACCTGTTCATCCCACATCGTACGCCATATCGGTCCGTGAAAGAAAGAATAACATTGATAAACAGCCTGGTAACCAAGCAAAAGAAGGAACAATAAAACGGCGAAAGCGGCGGCGAACGATTTTAAAAATGGATAATCGCGCCGGTGGATCGGATAAAGCAGCATCAATAACGGCGTTCCCTTGATCGCCCCGGCGGCGAGCAGCAGCGGTGCGGCGGCGGAAGATTTTCGCCGCCAGGCCGCTAAAGAACCGAGGATCAACGCCGATTCAAAGACGGCGACATTGCCCGCGTTGAAATCCAAGGCGATCGGACGGTAAAAAAGTGCGCCCAGATTGAGAAGAGCTAGAGACCACCATGAGGGAGAAAGGCGCAGAAGCATCAATATGGAAAACAGGCTCCATTCCAACGCCGCGCATTTGAGCGCCATCCAAGCGAAAGCGGCGTCGAAATAGGAAAGACGAGTAAATGGATAAAGCAATCGAGCAAAGAGCGGCGAGTAGAGATAGGGCAATCCTTCGTATCCCGCCCCATCCACGGCTTTCCCGATGTTGATCAAAACATGGGGATCGTAAGGATTCTTTCCGCTCCAAAGCGCGTCCGCAGCGAGGTAATAAACGGCGAAATCCCATTCCCGGCGCACGGAGTCGCTATAGCCGAGAAAGAGAACGGCAAAGCCGATTAGGGCGGCGGACATAGGGACTGTGGGACAATGGGACTGGGGGACAAGTCTCCCCGTCTCCCTGTCTCCCTGTCCCAAAGTCTCCCTGTCCCAAAGTCTCCCTGTCCCAAAGTCTCCCTGTCCCAAAGTCTCCTTGTCCCCAAGTCTCCCTGTCCCAAAGTCTCCCTGTCCCAAAGTCTCCCTGTCCCAAAGTCTCAAATAGCCAGTAGGCGCAAATCTAAGCCCATATTGGCGGCGATATCGTGACGCGCGTCCCACAATATTCGATCGATGAAATCAATCATGTCGTGTCCGCATTCGAATTCGTTCTGGTCGATTTCCGCATTTTCCAGTTTGGCGATCAGGTTGGAGAGCAGCGAATCGCAGAGAACGCAGGTACTGCATGGTTCCGGCGGCAGATCGGTGGGCGAGCAGTTGAACCGGTCCAGCCAGCGGATGAAAACGAGATTGGCGCGATGAATCGCCATGGCGTGATCCAACAGCGACTCGGCTGTTGGTGTGCGTTTCTTTTTCGGTCGGCGGGGGGAATGAGCGGCTTCTTTCTTTTTTTTCAGAACGTTCTCCAAGCGGATGACGTTGTCCGTCCGATTTTTAGCGCAATAGAGATTTTTGAGGATTTCCAGGATTTCATAGAGAGACATGCGGTTTATCAGGCTGTCGAGATACCGTTCCTGATCCTCGTCCAACACGTAGCGATCGGCCACTTCAGCGATCCAGTCTTCCCAATCTTCCAGCGATTCCTTCCTTTGCGCCGCCGCTTCCTTCGCCTCGAATTCGTGATAACGGTTCATAAAATATTCTTTATCGAGACATGCCTTTTTTAATTCTTTCCAATCTTTTTCCCTAAGAATTCCCTTTTGGAACAAATAATCGAAAAGGCGTTTCAGCGAAGTGAGGATGGATTGTATTTCCATGCTGTTGGGATTGGTAACCTTTTGAAAATACCATAGTCCCAGAAAATCGTAGAGTTTTTCCGCCCGCAAGCTGGAGGCGTCTTCCAGATAATAGATAGCGTGATATTGAATAAGAAAAAGATCGGCATTGGCGGCGTGCCGTTCGGCGGTGGGCAATTTCAATCCATCTGAAATCATATCCTGGAAGAAATCGTCCAGTAAATTTTCCAAATCCTCGATCAATTCGATTTCAAAACAATAGAGCGTTTCGGACACGGCGGTCAATCCTTGTTATTTGCGATATAATGGGTCTGCGGACGACGCTTTGGGGATGCCGCAAGCCGAATGGCTTTCGATATCAATCTATTTAAAGGTATTCTAGCAGCTTTTTGTGATTGCCGCAAATCGATTCGTTCACCCAATCGATCATTTGTGGAGAAAGGAATTCTTGCATGAGTCGGATTTTTTTTCTTGTAGTTGCATTGTTTTTGGCTTTATCCGTATCCGCCGGCGCGGAAACGCGCGGCGGAAGCATCGGCGCCAATGAGCAATGGAGCGCGGCGAATTCGCCCTATCTTATCGAATCGAACCTATTGATCCCCGAAGGCGTGGCGGTGACGGTGGAGCCGGGAGTTATCGTTCAATTGAAAGAAAAGACGGTAGTAACGATCAAAGGGCGTTTCGACGCTTTGGGATCGCCGCAATCGCCGATTCAATTCGTTCCTCAAAACGAGTCGGCGCGTTGGGGAGCGTTATCCTATGAAGACGCGGGAACGGGACGTATGGAGCATTGCCTGGTGCGACGCGGCTCCACGGGCGGATCGAATCGCATCGCGATGGTGAATCTCTACCACGGCGTCAGCGGCGTCTCCATCGACAGTTGCACTTTCGAGGATTGGCCGGACGATTTCAACAGCAAAGCCACGGAGTCCTATCATTCCACGGCATATATGGAAATCCGCCGCTGTTGGTTCGGGGAAGGGGAGAATGAAGCGGTGCATGGAACCGGCAGTCCGGTAACCGTGGAGTATTGCTTCTTCGCGCCCCGGCGCGGCTATAGCGACGCCGTGGACGTTGGCGACGTTCAAAGGCCCAACCCGGTTCCCATTATCCGATTCAATACTTTTTACGGCAGCGAGGACGACGCCATCGATTTGGATACGTGCGACGCCTATGTGGAGGGCAATTTCGTGATGAATTGCCGGGGAGGCATCCATGATCCCATCGGCATTTCCGGTGACAAGAACGCTCAGCCGATTATAGTAAACAATGTTGTTTACAACTGCGAAAACGGCATTGCTTTTAAGAACGGCGCCAATATAACCGTTATCAACAACACTATTATTAATTGCGACAAGGGAATATGGATGCACCAGAATCCCGCTCACGCAAGAGTCTTCAATACGCTCGTTTGGGGCCGGGACGATCAAGTCTCGATTAAATTGGAACCGGGATCGACGATCGATATTTCCTATAGCCTCGTCAAAGGAGATGCGCCCTATACCGGGGAAGGGAACAGCAACGCCGATCCCCGCCTGGCGGACGCAGCTGCTCTCGATTTCCGGCTCCTGCCCGGTTCGCCTGCTATCGACGCGGGCCAAGGCGCCGAGGGAGTCTTGAATGTAGACTTCGACGGACGAAATCGCATCGACGATCCCAATGTTATCGATACGGGAAGCGGTTCGCCCAACTATATCGATATCGGCGCTTTCGAATTTCAACCCGACGCGGCGGGATTGGGGGATTGGACGTTATATTAAAACGGCGGGGTGGCAAGGGCAAAGTTTTTTCTGCCCTTGAATAATCCTCTCGATTATTGGGTAAAGATCTGATTTTCAGCGTAACGTAGCCCGCCATTTTCCACTACAACGTCGCATGCGTCCCATCGCAAAAAGGCAGTCCCTTCGACTGGCGGCAACCGCAGTAGGCGCAACGCTTATTTTCCGCAATCTCCACTTTCATAGGCGTAACGCCGCTTCCTTTATGGGAGCCGTCGCAGTAGGGCTGATTCTGCGATTTTCCGCATCGGCAATAAAATTTCGTCCCCGCCGTTTCGTCTACGATATAAGGCTTCTTGGGAAATTCCATGATCCGGTCTTTCTGCGTATAGATTTTTCGTGGATTGTGAAATCGAATATCCCGCCGATCCTCATTGAAGTCAACCGAAGGCCGTGTTAAAGATGGTTGGGAGATGGATATCTTGTCCGGGAAAACAATGATCGAAAAAATAGGCGTTGTTCTTATGGCGATATTGTCGCTTCCGGCGTTGTTGATCCGGATGATGAAGCGCCTGGCCATTGAAATCGCCACGCGCCGATGGCATTGGTTCGGCTTTATTCCGTGCAGCGCGGGATTATGGCCGCTGGGGCTTTATTGCTGGGATCGCTCGGCGCGGCGCTGGCATTGGCGCTTCCTGTTGCGTCTCTTCAGCTATGCCTGCTTCATCGTTGGGACGTTTTTGTTTTTCGCCGGATTATGGCGTTTTGCGGCGACACTATTTTTTATCCGTTTTCTGCTTTGGATTGATGTTCATTTCTGTTTAAGCGCGCCCCTGCCGGAGATCGATCCGGAAAATCCTCCGCCAATCTTTTCGCACTTTCTGGACAAGTTGAGTGTCCTGGCCATTGGTCTGCTTTTTCTTGTTTTTGCTATCAATAAAGAAAGGATGCTTGACGCGACTGAACCTTCCGATAATTACTATCACATGGCCGTGGCGCAACAAATCCTCAAACAACATACGATTCCGGTGTGGGACGATTGGGAATTCGCGCCGATGGGACGGCCGCATCTCTATCCGCCATTGCTCCATTTGGCTATCGCCTATTTTTCGGGAGCGCCGGATAGAGTGGAAACCGCTTTTACCAACATTGTAATGCTGCTCTATCCGGCGGCGATGTTTTCTTATTGGTTTTCCTATCGCTATTTTCTGGGCGCGCCGTGGGCTTACTTATCGTTGTTGTTTCTTTCGATGGAGATGATCTTCAGCATGGGATGTTTACTCGGCCTGCCCGCATCGGTTGTCAATGTACTGTGGCCGTGGATATTGTTGGCGTTGGAGAGAAAAAAAACCTACCTCGCCATGTTTCTCCTGGCCGCCGCTTTTTATACGCATACGGGAATGCCGGTTCTGATCTGTTTATGCCTGTTGGCGTATGGAATTTGGCGGCGCCAGCATTTCTTGCGCGCCGCGGCGGTTATCGCGGGCGCGTTGATTCTCGCGGCGCCGTGGCTGGTGCGGTATTACGTATTTTCCGATTGGATGCAGTCGGGAGGCGCGGAAGGATTTAGTTTGTCCAGCATCCTAGCCCGCCTATTGGCGCTGCAAATCGTCAATCCTCTATTTCTGCTATTGTTGCTCCATAGTTGGTTTCGTTGCCATATGAGGGAATTGGCGGTTTTCCGCTCGCAGGCCATCGGATTTCTGCCGATGCTAACCCAATACGGCGGACGGTATTTCATGCACGGCGCACCCTTTCTGTCTCCGTTCGTCGCGCATAATTTTTTGCGCTTTCTGCCCAATGGAGCAACGCGGCGGCGGGCGCTGGGCTTGTTTCTCATTACATTGATTCCATTGCCCGCCATTAGTTTCATGGGAGCGAACGATTCCACCAAGCCGCATCTCTTTCCCAATTTGTCCGCTTCTCATTTTGTTTTATTCTTAACCGTCAATCGCGGCGTGAAAGACCATAGCGGCGTTGATCGATTAGTCGAAGCCATTAAAGAGAACTCATCGCCTAAAGATATTTTGCATCTGCCGGATTTGGCGCCGCACTTCGCTGATTTGCTGGCGTTGAAAACCAGCCGCCGCACGGATATGGGCGGCTGGGGCGAAGTCCGCAAACCCGCCATGTGGGAAGAAATAGCCGAACGCCGCAAAGACCTTTCCGACGGCCTTTTCGTCGTCAGCCGCCGGGAAAGCATCCCCGCTGGACGCCAAATCATGGAAGTATCGCCCTATTATCTAGGCTTGCCCGCGCCGGTTATACCATCGGCCACAGAAACAAGCCAATGAAATGATAGGTATAAGGCAGAAAAATAATGGATTATCTTTAATGGATAAAGTCTCTCTTCTTCTTTTTTCTTTGAGTATAATGTTAGGTTGTTACCGTTTAATATTGCTATAATTTAGGTTGATCCAAGATAAAGGGGTGGAAAATCATCAATCTATGTTCATTGACAATTTTATTTGGTTTTCTGATATCCTTGATAAGATAGCAATTAAGCATCGCGTCATTCAAGAGGAAGTGGAAGAAGTCTTTTTCAATCGCCCTCGATATCGTTTTGTTGAATCAGGGTACAGACAAGGGGAAGATGTTTATTCCGCTGCTGGACAAACAGATGCTGGGCGTTATTTGATAGTGTTCTTTCTTTATAAGGCAAATCTTGACGCTTTGATTTTGAGCGCTCGAGATATGGATAAAAAGGAGCGAAGACGATATGAAAGAGAATAAAGATTCACAACCCTCCAGCCTCTCAAAAACGCGATCCTTGGAAGAGATCGCTGATTTTTGGGATACGCATAGTCTCGATGATTATTGGGATCAAACTCGCGAAGTTGAGTTTGAATTGCGGGTAAAACGGAGAAGGCGAGTCACGCTGGCGCCGGAGTTATTTAAAAAAATTGAAGATCAAGCGCGCCTACAGGGAGTTATGCCGGAAACCTTAGTTAACGTTTGGTTGGCTGAACGGCTTCAAAATATTAAGTAATCGAAGTCAAAATTTAATTTGATCTTATGCGGAGGCTTAAACATGCAGAAATTCTTTTTATTTCTTATTATCGCGGCGATTTGTCTCTGTGCTTCAAACTTCGGTTACTCCCAAAACGATGGCTTTTTGCATAAAAACGGCCGCATCCTTTTTCCCATCGGATGTTACGAGAATCCTAAAGATGTTGAGCAACTGAAACTCATGGCGGAATCGGGGATCAACATAGTTCATTGCCATAGCCGCGAAGATTTGGACCGGGCGGCGTCGGCGGGGATGTTGGGAGTCGTCCCGCTGTCCTTGCAAAGCGGCGCGGCGGACGATCTGAAAAACTACGTGAAATCGCTTATGGATCATCCGGCGCTGGCGGTATGGGAAGGGCCGGACGAAATCGTATGGAATTTCACAGCCGCCAGCATGTTATACAGACAGCAAAAGGTTCATAAAGAGCCGGGGGAATGGTGGAGACAAACCGATAACGCCGTCGTATATTCCCGCCAGCAAGCGGCGCAGATTATTCCCAAAATGCGCGAAGCGGCGCAGATGATCCGGGAGATGGACAGCGGAAAGCATCCGATATGGATCAACGAAGCGGCGCGCAGCGATCTTGCTTATGTCAGGCAGTATCTGGACTTCGTCGATATCACCGGCTGCGATTTTTATCCTGTGAGAAAAGAAGAAAGGTTGATTTATCGGTTGGGATTGGTAACCGATCATTGGATGCAAGTAGGCGAGGGAAAACCGGTATGGATGGTGTTGCAAGGATTCGCTTGGAGCGAGTTGGGCGAGTATTACGGCGTTAAAGAAACCGCTTATCCGACTTTCGACGAATCGCGATTTATGGCCTATGACGTTATCGCGCATGGAGCAAAAGGCGTTCTTTATTGGGGGACGTCATATTTGAAATCTGAGTTGTTTCGCCAATCGCTCTATGCGCTGACCAGCGAACTAGCCGCTTTGCAGCCCTTTTTAACTTCCCCCGAAAAGATGGATGTGAAAATCAATATATTCGATTTCGTAATGGACAATAATCCCATTGCGCGAGGCGTGAAATCGTTTTTCCGGCGTTATGACGGTGATTCTCTTCTTGTATTGATAAATGAAGACAACCGCTTCCAAATGGAAGTGGAAGCCGCAGGATTGGAAATTCTCGAAGGACAAACATTGGAATTGTTGTATGGAAACGATCAAGCCGTCATTAAGCATGGCGCGTTATTGACGCGCATGAAGCCCTATGAAGTCAAAGTATTCGCCTCCAGCCGGAAATGGGAGACGGCGAATAGAACCGGCCGCGATTTTTTCGGAATAGATGTCATACGAGCAACCATAAAATCAATCCAATAACAAGAGCCGCCGCCAAGCCTAGCGGGATAGTCTTGCGCAGGATGAGTCCCTCCAATCCCACCGCTTCGCACATAGGCGCAGCGAGAGCGATTTTAAATGGCGAGGAGATCGATCCCAGCGAGGCGCCGACGGCCAGCCCCGCCGCCAGCCATACCGGCGAGACGCCCAACAGGCGGGCCGTTTCCACCTGCAATAGGCCGAACAGCATGAACGACGCCACGCCATAGCCGGTTAAAAACGTGCCCACCCATCCTAATAGAGGCGCGAAGATGGGGTAATACTTCCCCGTATTCTCCACTAATCCATGCGCGATCAACCAGGGGATGTTTTGTTGCGGATGAAATTCGGCGAATCCGTCGCTGTAACCCGTATAGGCGATCATCTGCCCCATCGCTCCAAACAATCCCATCGTCAACGAAACCCGCAATCCGATCCGCAGAGATTTTTTTAGAACGGGAAACAAACGATCTTGCGGCCAATGAAAAAGCCAAACCGTTAAAAGGCAGGCGGCGAATAAGTATAAATAGGAGGAATAAAAAGGACGAAAAACGATCTTATGAGCGGGAATAATTTGTAAAGTAAAAATCAATTTTTGATAAGTTAATTGATTCAAAGTGGGAACGGCGTTCACCATTGGCAGAACGATCAGCAGAAATGCGAACGGCGCTAAGTCCCGCACAATGTCTTTATGGATGGGCAGACGCCGGGAACCCGCCAGGATCAACGCTATGATAAGCGCCAAGCCTCCCGCCATGCCTGATATAGCGGCGCCCAACAAATACGCCGACGCCAAGGATGCCGATCCAACAAGCAATCCGCAGGCCATAGGCGGTAAAAATCGCCGCCATTTTTCGCCGGATAATCCTGAAAACAACGGAACGCAAGCGGCCATACATATCGTCGCGGGGATGGAGAGCCACGCCGAAGCGATGCCCAATTCCCCAATGGGCAGGCCCGTCGCCAAGGAGAGAACCGTGATGATGATTCCCGCCAACTCCAACGTCATCAAACCGGAATAACCAATGATGGACAGCGCTGCTGCGCCCATCGGCGGCGTGCCCGCCGCCCGCAGCATGGGAGCGACGACGGGTTCGGCGATAACGCCCGCTCCTTCCATGAAATTGGCCACGCCCAGCGCGATCAACCATTCGCGATGATGGGCGTTGCGCACGCCGCCGGAAAACCATTCTACGATACGCTTCAGCGAGCCGGTCTCCATCAGCAGGTTGCAGAGAAATATTCCCGCGAATACGACGAGAAGCAGCGGCAGCGTCGTTAATACGCCGTCCGCCCCCGCCAACGCCGCCGCTCCCGCTGGCGTTTGAAAATAGAAAACCGCCAAACCGAAGGTAAAAAGAAGGCAAATCACGGCGAGATCCAACGCCGGCCGTTTGAAAACGATCGCCAGCAGCGCCATGAAAAGCACGGGAGACCAGCAGAAGAAAGCCGTCATGGCGTTGGACTCTGCTCCTCCCGCCGCTTTTCCAAGTAGACGAGTTGCAGCCGTTCATTTAAGGTGATGGTTTGGAAAATGCGGTAGCCCAGTTTTTGGTAAAGATAGAGATTGCGTTCGCTGCGATGGCCGGTGAAAAGTTCAAAACGCTGCGCCTGCGGAAAACGCGATTCGACGGCGTTCATCAGCCGCGAGCCGATGCCCTGGTTTTGCTGGTTGGGATGTACGATCAATTTGCCGATATGGCAAGTCTCGCCGATCAGTCGCGCTCGCACGGAACCGGCGATTCTATGGTTCCGAACCGCTTTCAAAAAAAGATGATCGTCGAATTCCAAACCGATTTCACCCAGTGTTTGCGCCAACGGCGGGATGGAATCGTCTTCGTAGATTTCCGCCTCGCTGCGATAGGCCAGTTTCTGCAAGAAGAGAATCTCTTCCGCATCTTTTAGAACGGCGTCTTGAATTGAAATATCCATAATATGCAATCGCCCCAATCCGAAATTGAACGACACTCTAAAAGGCGTATGATGGATTGTCAATCAAAAGGGGGCGATTGCATTCCGCGAAATTTAGTAGGGTGGGCTAAAAGCGAAGCGTAGCCCACATATTAAAGCGGTAGGATAAGCGCAAAGCGAATTACTGCCCGCCATGATTACATCCATAAAATGGGAGGAAAATGATATTGCCGTCCAATATCGAAATTAAAGCCAAAACGCGGGATTTTGCCCATCAAATGGAATTAGCGCAAGCCATCGCCGGCGGCCCCGGCGCCGTCATCCTGCAGGAGGATATTTTCTTCTGCGTTCTCCAAGGCCGTTTGAAATTGCGCTTGCTTTCGCCCAAATTGGGCGAGCTGATCTATTACGAACGAAAAAACGCCGCCGGTCCCAAAACGTCCGATTATCTCATTTCTCAAACTAGCGATCCGGAGGGATTGCGGTGTTTGTTGTCATCGGCTTTGGGTGAATTGGGGATCGTACGCAAAAGAAGAACGCTCTTTTATACCGGACAGACGCGGATTCATTTGGATGAGGTAGAAGGGCTGGGATGTTTCTTGGAATTGGAAGTGGTTCTCCAATTCGGCCAAAGCGCCGAAGCAGGCGCCGTCATCGCCAAAGATTTAATGAAACGCTTAGAGATCGCGCCGGAAGATTTGATCGAAGGCGCTTACTTGGATTTGTTGTTGCCAAGACAACTTTGAATTATGACTTTACTTCTCCTACATGGAATCGGCATAAAGATTGCCGAGAATATTTATCGCAAAATGCCTATTGCCTGCGTAGATGAGGAATAGGCTTAACTCCTAATTGCTCAATCGATTACATGGAAAATCACGGTGTAAGTTGCGAATAAAAAACGAAGGATGAGCTGCCGGAGCGCAACTCATCCTTCGTTGTTTTTGGGGAAATCGAAGCCGCCTCCGTTGCCGCCGAGCATCGCAACCACCTCATTCTTGATTCGAAAATGGCAATCTGTTACTTTGAAGGAACGATGGATGAGCAGCAATTCACTTCGATATTCGGAATGGAGATGAAACAAGTGGATTTGTTAGCGCCTTTTCTTTATCAGTTCATTGGCGGCGGTCTGGTATTGTTGGCGGGGCTATGGGGAGCGCTTCGCGTTGGCGCTTTGGATTTTTCCGACAAGAAAGACCGGTTGTGGATGGCGGCGATATTAGGCGCCGTCTTGATCTATATGGCCGTACAGGGCGCTTTTCAATTTGTATTCGGCGCGGCATAAAGAAAGGCGGCGATTATGTCTCCAACTATTGGCTCCACGATCGATCTGGCCGTGATTCTGGTTTATTTCGTCTCGATTACGGCTTATGGAAGTTACTTCGGAAAATACACGAAAACCACGAAGGATTTTTTCTTCGCGGGACAGCGCTTCTCCTGGTGGCTGGTGGCGATGAGCGCCGTCGCCTCGCTGGTGGGATCGTATAGTTTCGTCAAATATTCCAATCAGGCGTTCGAATACGGTTTGCCCGCCAGCCATGCTTATCTCAACGATTGGCCTTGGCTCTTTTTTTGGATGTTCGGATGGCTGCCGGTTTTGTATTATTCCAGAGTTTCATCCGTGCCGGATTATTTCGAACGCCGATTCGGATCGGGCTGCCGCATGGCGGCCACGGCGATTATTTTGGTTTATATGATCGGTTACATCGGATACAATTTCCTGACGGCAGGCGTTGTTTTGCAGCCGATATTAAACTGGGACTTATACGTCATCGTCGCATCCATCGCGGTTATCACTGCAATTTACGTTACCGCCGGGGGACAGACCGCCGTCATCATGACCGATCTGTTTCAAGGTTTTCTCTTACTGGCGGCGGGATTCCTCATTCTTGGCGCGGGAATCTGCATGGCGGGAGGATTCCACGAATTTTGGAATTATTGGCCTGTCGAACATCGACGGGCGTTCATGCCTCTAACCAAGCCCGGCGAATTCAATACCGCCGGAGTTTTTTGGCAGGACGGCATGGCCAATTCCGCCGCTTTTTGGTTTATGAACCAGGGCATTATTTTACGTTTCCTTTCGGTGCGGAACGTCAAGGAGGGAAGAAAAGCCATGATGGCAATCATGCTGTTCCTTATCCCCCTTGCGTCCGTCGCCGTTTGTTGCAGCGGCTGGGTGGGGCGCGCGCTTGTTGAAAAAGGGATTATCAATATACCGGAAAATTCGGAGACGGTCTTTATTCTTGTGGCCGACGCCGTCAGCCGTTCCATCCATATTCCCGGATTGTTCGGATTGATCGTCGCGGCGTTAACGGCGGCGTTGATGTCCACTGCCGATACGCTCATCAACGGCGTCGCCGTCGTGGCGACGCATGACGTTATCCGTCCTTACATATGGAAAAACAAACCGGATGGATTCTATCTGAAATGCGCGCGTTGGATTTCTATCGGCGCAGCTCTGGCGGGCATCGCTTTGGTTCCCTTGTTCAACTCCTTCGGCAATCTCTATGAAGCGCACGCCGCGTTTACCGCCGCCGTAACTCCGCCGATGGTGATGGCGATTTTGATGGGATTCGCCTGGAAGCGCTATTCTGCGGCGGGAGCGATGGCCACGTTGATTGGCGGCGCGGCTTTGATGGTCTTATCCATGTTCGAACCGGCGCTGATCTATCCCTTCAGCCACGGCATCGAGCCGGGCGGCTCCGGAATGAAAGCCTATAAGTTTATCCGCGCTTGTTATGGCATGGCTGCGTCGGGCGTCTTGGGGATTGTCTTCACTTATCTGAGCGCGCCGCCGGTCAAGGAAAAAATCCTGCGATTTATCTGGGGAAGCGAGCGAACCTTGATGAAGGAATATAAAGGCGCCGAACCCAATACCGAAATCGGCAAGCCTGTCCGTTTGCCGCTTTGCGTCTGCGCGGACCTGCAAGAAAACGCCGTCCGCCTTCCCGCCTCGGCGCAGCAAAAAATGAATGCGCATCAGGGCGATTTGGTTTTTCTTTCGGTTCCGGGATGGCTGCACGGCGGACTGAAGGCGGCGCATGGGCGAATACAGGGCGAATCCGAACAGGATATCGAGGTTTCGGAATTGCTATCGCAAACCATGAGCGCGGCGTCCGGCGAAATCGTCATGGCGGAAAAGAATTTTTGAGAATTGGGATTTCTTATGACTGGTCTATTAAAGAATCCACATCCCGGCGAGATATTGCGGGAAGAGTTTTTGACGCCCTTCGGCCTATCTCAAAGCGCCTTGGCCAAGGAAATCGGCGTTCCCCCAAATCGTATTAACGCAATTGTTCAGGGACGGCGGAATATTACGGCGGATACGGATTTACGCTTATCGCGCTTTTTTGGATTGTCTGAAGGGTACTGGTTGCGTCTTCAGAACGCCTATGACATTATGGAAGCGCGGCGCGCGTCTGGCGAATCAATCCGCTGTATTAAGCCGTTGGAGGCTTGCGTTTAGAGAAAAGGAGATGGGTCGCGTTTTTTCATCCATCAATATTTATAGAACGGAGAGGCGTAGGAATTCCCTAGCCTCATAGAATCTCACCAGCATACTTATTTAGCTTCTACGGCAGACTTGCGCTTCATAAAGCCCGCATAATCTCCCGCATCGGGAATGCCGGGATTCAGGTACCAATATCCCAAATACGACGCTAGCGAACCGGGATAGATTGAGCGCTTGATGTTCATCCAGGTCAGTTGATCGCCTACGGAATAGTAAATGTATGTTTTTCCCTGATATTCGATAATATCTGGATCGGAAACATTAATTCCGTCGTTGATTTCGCTGGGAACCAGAATAGGATTGGCCGCGCTGCGCTCCCAGGTTATCAAGTCTTTTGAGCGGGTAATGTATGTTTCGAAATAATGCCGGGGCGCTCGGTGTTCGGTATACAGGACGTAATAGAAGCCATTGGCGTAACGAATGCAGGGGCAGGCTGTATAGCGGTCGGTTCCGAATATCGCATCAGGTTGCTTCGTCCAATTTAATATATCCTTTGAAACGGCGAATTTGGTCGTGAAGGGCGGATAGGTTGGATCGTTGGATTCGTAAGCCATAACGAATCCGTCCGGCGCTTCGCAGACGGAACTGTTGAAGAGATGTTCCTTCTCCTGCTGGATGACAACCTGCGATTCCCAGTTTTTCAGATCGGTTGACTTGAACATGGTTACGTCGTTCCAGTCGTTGTTTTCGAAACGCGACGCGAAGGCGTAGAAGACATCTTTGTAGACGATGGCGCAAGCCAGTCCATATCCTTCCGCGAACCGCGCCATTTCTTCTCCGGTTTCGGCGTCTTCCAATTTCAAGTAATAATCGGAGCGGCTGCCGCCGGATGCGGGGCGGACGCATTCCATCTGGCATAACCGTCCTTTCCATACGAAGGGCGCGATTTCGCACATGTCCTTGCGGATCAGTTGCGTTGTCTGAAGCGGGGGATGCGTTGGAGCGATCGGCGGCGGCATAAGATCATTGAACGCTTCCACGGGCCAATGGCCGAGGCGGTGAATTCCTTTGGGAACGTCCTGCGTGAATTGGACGCAAGCTTGAACTGCGCCTTTGGCGGTGTATTGAATGTCTTTCGAGCTGTCTTTATCCACTTTTACGCCAAAAACTTTGTATCCCATCAACGTACAATCCTCGAAATCCACATGCAGGTATTTTCCATTTTGGACGCTTTGGACAATGCCGTCGGTCGGCGTTCCTTGAGGCTGAGAATAATTGAGCGCGATCAAGCGGCAGCGCTCCGTCTTGATGCGCGTATACGTATGGAATCCATAATTGCCGCCTTTGAGCGCGCACTGCGGGCCGGCTATCGTACAATCTACGAAATAGATGTCAGGTCGGTTTGGCATGGCGGGATTCTCCACCCGCACGTAGGCTCCCGCCGCGTCGCCCCACCAATCCAGCGACCAGAGATGGCAGCGGCGGAAGACGATCGGCTCATCCGTTCGCGACAGACAACTGGCGACTCCGCCGCCGAAGGCGCGGCCAATGCTGATGCAATCCTCCACGACGACCGTGAATGGTTCGATGCGGTTGGTGCAGTCCCACATAAGTCCGCCGTCGCCGCCCGTTACATAGAGATTGCGCAGAATCCAGCGATCCCAAAAGATGGCGGAAAAGGTGGGGTCCTTATGTTCCGGCGACCATCCTTGCTGCGTCGCCCGAATCGGCCCCCACCAGTCGTAACTTTTAAATCCCTTGGATGGATCGCTGGAATCGATCACTACGCGGTTCGGCTTTCCCGAACCTAAGCTGCCGTCCACATCGCCGACGAGTTCGTTATAGGCGCCTTGCGCGCCGCTGCAAGCGGGGGAAAGCATGGCCTCCATATAAGTATCGGGTCTGATGATGATGCGATGGCCGCCCTTGTCGTCGGGAATGGCGTCTAGCGCGGCTTGAATCGTGTTGAACGCCTTCGCCCAAGACAAGCCGTCGGAATTGTCGCCCAGTTTAGAGACGTAAAATGTAGTTCCCGTCCGTTGGATTTCGGGAACGGGGGGCGTATGGAATTCCGCCGCTTGTGCGCATGGAATTAAAAAACTAAGAAGCAACGGGAAGAGCATGTATATAATCCTTTCTTTTTATAACCGTGGATAAATGGCCGTTACGATTATTTCCCTTAAGCTGTTAGGTTGATTCCTAACAGAATATAAGAGAGAGGTTTTGAAGTTAAGAGTCAAATGCCGAGTAAGATTTATATTGACTTAGCTTGTCGCGAAAAACGCAAAGGGAGGACGGTCGATGAATCCCGTCCTCCCTCTCTGCGCATTTTGCTTAAGCCGTTATTTCGCGTATCGCGCTTGAAATTCCTGCTGACGGCGCAGACGTTCGGCTTTTTCCTCTAGAGATAGTTTATTTTCATACCAACGATGATTGTCCTCTTCGAAGAGTTGCTTCAGCTGCGCATCCAAGGCTTTCGCCGCCGTTATTTTCGCGTCGTCGCCGGATTGCAGACCTTTTTCCACAAGTTCTTGCAATTCGGGAATGAATTCCGAATAGAAATTGCGCGCCACTTCGTAGGTTCCATGCCAATGGGTGATGTCCGGCCCCATCATCGAGGCGCCATGCCGCGCGCGGCGGCCTTCGTGATGCCAAATTTCAAACCAGGTGAAATCGATCTTGTTGGAAAATTCCGCCGGACGCAGCAGCGGTTTGGCGAGAGCCATCAGTTCCAAACCGGGGCTGGCGAATTTCTCATGATAAAGTTGGATCAATCCATCGTATTGTTCGTAAAATCCCTTGATGAAGTTGCTGTTGTGGCAATTCGAACAAACGTCGATCATATTCATTCGCCGCGTTTCCCAATTGACCGCTGCGCCGGGCAATCCCATTTTTTTATCGCTCGTTTCCGGGCGAATGGAAATCGCCGGGCGGTTGTTCCAGGATATCCGCATTCCCACGTCGTGCGTAACCGGCTGTTTGGACGTGGCTGACATGTGGCAGGTCGAGCAGGTCGGCGCCGCCGAGTAATCTTCCCCTAAAACCCATTTCGCGTTGTCGAGATTCATCTCGTTAATGTGGGCGCGGAAAGCAACGCCGTGCTTGGATTCGTTATAAATTTCAATCTGCGGATGATCGGGTCCCATGTGGCATTTGCCGCAGTTTTCGGGATGGCGCGCTTGCGCGGCGGAAAAGGCGTGCCGCGAATGGCACGCAGTGCAAGAACCTTCCGATCCGTCCGGATTGATGCGCCCGATGCCGGTGTTCGGCCAGGTGGCGGGATCCAGCTTTCCGCCTTCCAGCGGACGCACTTCCGATCCGTGGCATTGCCAGCAGCCGTTCACTGCCGCTGCGGAAACTCCCTTGGGAAACGCTGTTGTGGTAAAGCCGTTGTTGCCCTCAACGACTTCGGCCAGCGTATTGTCGAGCGAACCCATGATGCGTCCCGCTTTGGCGTGGTGGGAATTCGTGAATTGCTCCACTTCTTTTTCGTGGCAGCGGGCGCAGTCGCGGGGGCTGACGATGATCGAGATGCGTTTTCCTTTGTAAGTCGTTCCATCATTTCGCATGATATTGTGCTGAAAGGCATCCTTGTCGCCTTCTTCCGCCATGTGACATTCGTAACAGCCAACGTTGGCGCGATAATGCTTGCTCGATCCCCATTGATCGTAGATGGATGGCGTTTCCACTTTATGGCATTCGATGCACTCGGCGGATTCAGGCGTCAACTCTTTGGGTGAAAAAGTCGCCTGCGCTGAAAGCAGCGCAGCGCATGGCAGAACGAGCGCCGCGGTTGCGAGGAGAGTCGTTTTCCTTGCTCCATTCATGACGGAAGCCTCCAAAAATCGATATCTATTATTCTATTAAAAAAATACTCGGTGGACGCCGTAGGAATTCGCCGTTACTTTTTACGCCTCTTTGTGAAATTCTCCCGACACGATGGGAAGCGCCAGGCGCATCATCCAGCTGAAGAGCAACAAGCCGAACGCCCAAATGCCAACGCAAATCGTCAGTTCGTTCGCAGTGGGGACGTATTCCACAATCTCCCCCAACGGCGTCGGCAGAAATCCGGGAACGATCAATCCCAAACCCTTTTCGATCCAGATTCCAATTATGGAAAGAACGCAGGCGACGTTCAGCCATTCGATTCGATTGGCCGCCGCCGGGACGATCAAGATAATCGCCGCGATCGTTTCCATCGTTACGGCGCACCAAATCCAGGGAACCAGCGCATGATGGCCATGCAATCCGAAAAACAGGTATTGGGAACTCGATACGTGCAGCGAGTCGCTGTAAAACTCCTTGAACACTTCGCAGCCGAGCAGGAACAGGTTGATGAGCAGCGACACCGTAACGATTTGGCGGAGAAGATGCAAGGCTTTGTCGCCGATGTGGTAATTCGAAATGCGGCGAATGATCTGGAAGGCGATAATCATCAAGCCGGGGCCAGCGGTGAACGCCGAGCCGAGAAAGCGAGGGGCCACAATCGCCGCGTTCCAGAATGGACGACCGACCAGCCCGACATAGAGGAACGCCGTAACGGTATGAATGGATACCGCCCATACGATGGATAGCAGAACGAAGGGCATATACAGCCACTTATTCGGATGTCTTCCCAGATAAGCCATATAGAGCAAATAACCGCAAATATGGACGTTGATTAGCAAGTAACCGTTGAGCACGACGACGTCCCAACTCAGCATGGATATGGGAAAATTAAACAATCCGATGATCGGAATCAAATGCCAGAAGCGGTCGGGCCGTCCCAAATCCACTAACACGAACAACATACACATGACAATAGCGGCGACAGCTAACAATTCGCCGAAGATGACGACGTTGTGCATTTCTTCGATGCGGTAGATATAAGCGGGAATTACCAGCATCACCGCCGCCGCCGCCATGCCCACGAGGAACGTAAAATTGGCGATATAGAGGCCCCAGGATACCTGATCCGTCATCCCCGTCGCAATCAATCCGTATACGAATTGGATGCAGTACGCCCGCAAGCCGGCTAGCGAGAGGATGGTTAGAATCGTCATCCAGGCGTAAAAGGCCGCGTCGCCGCGAAAGCTCAGCCGCGCCGCCCGGAGAAGAAATATCGCGTAGTCTTTGATGGCGTTGGATTTTTTGGTTTCCACGTCCAATCCTCGGATCGTTTCGTTCATTTATCGAACCAGTAATAGAATCGGGGCAGCGTCCCTGCCTCTTCCTTAAAGATATAGACCCGCTTTTCGCGCAGAATATGCCGGATTGTACTGTCGGAGTCCAACATATTTCCAAACTGGCGCGCTCCCGTTGGACACGCTTCCATACATTTAGGATTCAAGCCTTTTCTCACGCGGCCTAAACAGAAGGTGCATTTTTCCATCGTTCCTTTAGGCCGGATGCGGTTTCCCAGATAAGCCATTTCCGTATTGATTTCCTCTTTGGGAATCGAGGGTTTAGTGAAATTGAAGCGGCGCGCCCAATAGGGGCAGGCGGCTTCGCAATAGCGGCATCCGATGCACCAGTTGTAATCCACTACGACGACGCCGTCCTGTTCCTTCCAGGTGGCTCGAACCGGACAGGCTTTAACGCAAGGCGGATTGTCGCATTGGTGGCATTGCACCGGCATATAGTATTTCCCCTCGGCGGGCACGGTCTCCGGCTGGTAGTAATGATCGGATTTTTCAACGTCCAACGTACCGTTGGGCATTTCCAAAACCCGGATATATTGGATTTCGGGATTGCGCGATGAATTGTTTTCGCCCACGCAGGCGTGAACGCAGCGGCGGCAGCCTATGCAGCGCCCAATGTTAAGCGCGTAAGCGTATTGAACTCCGGGAAGCGGTTTGGGATCCGAGACGCTCGCCTCCACGCCGTACTGTTCTTTCATCTCTTTTTCGATCCGCCGGAGGATGGCGTCCATTTTTTCCGGCGTCAATCGCTCGTATTGCTGCTGGACGAAGGCTTCGAGGTCTGCGTCGTTTTCGAAATGGCGCAGAGGTTCCAACGCCGCGCCCAAACCTCCTGCAAACAGAGCGCTGAGAGCGCCCATCTTAATAAAACTGCGGCGCTCGAATGGCTTGGCCGCCGAGGGATTCTTTGATGGTTGGCCGCCGATTTTTTGCGATTGATTCACCATCAGACTCTCCTTGCGATCTTATACTCGCGGCCTTTCGCGGGACGGGGCATGGGCGCGATTTTGGGAAATTTTGGAGCGTGAGGATCATGACACTGTATGCACAACAGGCGTTGGCGCTCTCCTTGCCGAGGATCCCAATATCCAATGAATTTCCCATGCGCTCCAGCCAGCCAATCGCGGTAAACCAGGCCGTGACATTTTCCACAGAGTTCCGCTGGACGGTTGGCGGGAATTTCGCTTCCGTCGTGAGCGGCGTAGGCGTTGCGATTCGTTAAGAGGTGGCAGTTCAAGCAGTAGTCGTTACGTCCATGGTCTAGTTTGATATTCATATGCTCCGCGATCAGAGTATGCCGTTCCGTTTGCGATTCGATGATTTCATGACATTCGCTGCATTGATATTCGAAGCCGCTGAGACGCAGACGCAAGGGACGAAATTCGCCTCGGATCGGCTGAAAATCGATGGCGGTCTTTTTCGCTGGCGTGGGAGGTTTCAATTCGTTCTGAGATGCGGATAAGCACAACGCGCCGATTGCGCAGAGCGCAGCGATGGAAAAAACGGCGGCGACTCCTGCTTTTCGATCGGTCTTGCGAATAGATAATTTCCCCATCGAAGAAATCCTCGCGTCCATATTAAGGAGCGTTAAGGAACGGCGACTTGGAGGAATAACTTACGCCTCGCTCCTGATTCCGCTATCGCCGTCCATGACGCTTCCGGCTAAAAAAATGTTCTAACGGCTCTATAGAAATATTCTTCATTTATTTGTATACTTAATCTAGTATACAAATACCACAATACGATGAAAGGCGCAAGAGAAGAATGCCCGCTTTATTGAAAATTTCCGACGCCGTCTCGCTCGCCTTTCATACGATGGGCGTTCTGGCCGAACATGCGGATGCCTGCCTCAGCACCAAGGATATTGCGGAGCAGCTTCTCGTTTCCGAGCATCATTTGCAAAAAGTGCATCAACGCTTGGCGAAAATGGGATTGATTCGCGCCATTCGCGGTCCCAAAGGTGGATTTCAATTGAACAAACCAGCGGAGAAGATCACCTTATTGGAAATTTACGAGGCGATCGATGGTCCGTTGACGCCAAGCCAGTGTTTTCTGGGACGGCCAAAATGCTCCCGCGAGAATTGCATTCTCGGCCAGATGAACGACCAAGTGAATGAATTGGTAATGAATTATTTCCAGAAAGTAACCATCGATAAATTGAATTCCGCCGATCTTGCTAAGATCATTAAAAAATCAATGAAAAATCGATAAAAGAAATTTTCATCTTTGCGATAGATCAATCGGTTTTCGTTATTTCATTTTTTTTCTTCCACCATCACCTTTAATTGCGCCGCCGCCGAGGTTCCGTTAGCCGAGTCGCGGCGTACGGTTACGATATATAATCCTGGTTTGTTATAATGATGCGAGATCGTGGCGAATTCGTCCTGCGAACAGGTCTCGCCCGATGTTCCATCTCCGAAATCCCATTGTTCTTTGCCGCCGTCCACGCGAAACGTGCGCGCTTTGAAATATACTACGCCGCCCGCCTTGATGCCGAAAGTCGGGTAGTAGGCGGCGTGGATGGAAGGCGGAAGATGCTCCAGCGCATCCGTCGCCGCCAGGACGTGTACGACCGCGAAGTCGGCGTCGATTTGGCCGCGATTGTCCTGGATTCGCAGAATCTCGGAATAGACTCCCGGCTTGTCGTACGTTTTTTCCGCGATGGGGCCTTGCGCCGTCGTCCCATCGTGAAATTGCCAATCGTAGGAGACGATCTCGCCGCCGTCGCAGATGGAGTTTGAACCATCCAACCGCACAACGTCGCCGGTTTTTACTAATTGATGCGGGCGGGCGACCGCCAAGAGCGAGCCGGGATGCTCGCGCAGGTAGGCTTCGACGATGAAGGGGTAACCGTTGATGAGACCTCTTTCATCGCCTTCGACGCCGTGGACGCCGAAATGAAGATGAGACCATCCGCCGGAGGCGCCCTCCTTGCCGAGGATGCCGATCCAATCGCCCATCTTCACTCTTTGGCCCACTTTGACATGCGGCAGAATTTTGGAAAAGTGGGAGTAGCGATAGAACCACCCGCGCCCATCGCGGATATAAACAACGTCGTAGCGGGGTTCGACGAAGGGATATAGCTCCTTCGTTATCCAAGGCGCGGCGTCCCCGGCGACGGAAACGATTTCGCCGTCCGTGGCGGCGACGATGGGAACCAGAAGATCGTAGCCGCCGAAATCCAAGGCGTAATGATAATAGATGTCCTTGCGGCGCGGGTCTTCTCCGCCATCAACGAAAGTGGGTTCGTTGGCCATCTGCGTTTCCGACGCGAACCAACGCTGCTTTACGGGATAACAAAATGTTCCCGGCTCCAAGAGTGACTGATCGGAGTCCCAGACTCGCAACCTCACGTCTTTGCCTGGCGCCAGGTCCCAGATTTCGGGACTGCCGGAATTATCCAAGTACCCTTTGGTTATGGGCGCATCCAGTTTTACGCCGTTGACGATTTTCGGCATGGAGTATTGCGCGACGGGAATCGTCTCCTGTACGCCGTCGACTTCGACGAGGACTTCCGCCTGGCGGACGGCGTTGCGGAATTCGTCGCGCGTTTCTTTATAGGAAACGACTTTGATCCGCTTTTCTGCGGGCGTCTTCCAATGATAAAAATAGATTTCGCCTACGGCCATATCGACGGTGAATGGCTTCGCGAATACGGACGTTGTTATTAACCCTGTCAGAATATAGAAACAAATCCATCTTGATTTCATATCTATTGTCTCCGTTCTTTGATTTAATCTTTTACGATGATGGCATTTTGGGGAACAGTGTCCGAAAGACGAACTGAATACGCGAACCTTGCCAGCGTTCCTAATTTTATACCATAAGCCCAGAAGCGAATAAATCTTATGGAGATGAAATCGATCGAAATCTTCTTCAAGGGAAAATCAATGCTCCGCTTTGCGGATAAGCGCGCCTATTGTATCTTGGGGAAAATTCGAGAAAGGATGAGCTGGCATGGTTTCCACAACGAACGAAAACGGAAGCGCGGTTTACGTCTATTTATTGGCCTCGGTGGCGGCGTTGGGGGGCTTGTTGTTCGGCTACGATACGGCGGTGATTTCCGGCGCCATCGGCTATTTGGAAAAACGGTTCGTCCTGAATGACGTTTGGAAAGGCTGGGCGGCTTCCAGCGCGCTGTTGGGCTGCATCGGCGGCGCCGCCATTGCGGGCGCCTTGAGCGACCGGCTGGGCCGCAAGGCGGCGCTGATGCTTTCCGCCATTTTGTTTTTGATCTCCGCCGTCTGGTCCGCGTATCCCCGCAATTTTTCGGAATTGATTATCGCCCGCATCATCGGCGGCGTCGGCGTGGGCATCGCTTCGATGTTGTCGCCGCTCTATATTTCGGAAGTTGCTCCGGCGGCGATCCGCGGGCGGTTGGTGTCGCTCAACCAATTCGCCATCATCAGCGGGATGCTCGTTGTCTATTTCGTCAACGCCCGCATCGCCGGATGGGTGGACGAAACCTGGAATATTGCGTACGGATGGCGTTGGATGTTCGGTTCGGAAATTTTGCCTGCTTGCTTGTTTCTCTTCCTCCTTTTTTTCGTGCCGGAAAGTCCGCGTTGGCTGCTGAAACAGGGAAGGGAAGGCCGCGCCCAGGATATTCTTTCCCGCGTCGGCGGACGAAGCCGGGCGCAGAAAGAGATCGCCGAGATCAAGGACGCCATCGCCCACGAGGGCGGCTCCATCCTGCAATTGTTGCAGCCGGGTTTGCGCGTCGCCCTGGCGATCGGCGTCTGTCTCGCCATTTTGCAGCAGATTACGGGAATCAATATAGTGATCTATTACGCGCCGGAAATATTCAAGAGTGCGGGACTGGCTTCGACCGACGCCTTGAACGATACCGTATTGGTTGGGATCACCAACATCGTCTTTACGCTCGTCGCGATATGGATCGTGGATAAAGCGGGAAGAAAACCCTTGCTTTTGATCGCGGCGGCGGGCATGGGAGTCGCATTAACGCTGCTGGGAGGAGCATTTATCTACCAGAAATTCGAAGGGCCGTGGGTGCTGATGTTCGTCTTGGCCTACGTCGGCTCTTTTTCCGTAGCGATGGGACCGGTCGTATGGGTGGTTATGGCGGAGATTTTTCCCACGAAGATCCGCGGGCGCGCTATGTCCATCGCCACGGTTTGCCTGTGGATCGCCAATTTCGGCGTTACGCAGTTTTTCCCCGTAATGAACCGGATTCTGGGAGGCGCCGTATTCTTCGTCTACGCCGCCATGTGCGCCATAGCGTTTATCTTCATCCTGACGTTTCTGCCGGAAACGAAGGGCAAGACTTTGGAAGAGATCGAGCGGCAATTTACGATCTCATGAACAATCGAGAATTTGTCAATATTCGATGAATCGGAACATGCCTTATCGTTTCTATCGTTAAGTCTACTCTGGCTCGAAATAGCAGACGACCTTTTGCGTGAAGGTATTGGCGTATAAACGCAGATCGCCATGATTCTCCGTTTCGTCGAGATCGATCAGCTTCACGGCTTCGGCGTAGGGTTCCGAACTGGGGACGATATCGGTTAGCCGGTTCGGCGCCGCGAGGAGATACGCGCGGTTCAAGAAATTTTCCTCTTTCTCCGGGAAGAGGGCGAAGTATAAAATTTCCATTTCCACCAGACTGCTGAAAAAATGGGTGCCTAGCGAGATGTCTGGAGTGAGGTCTTCCCTCATGGCGTTAATTTCGCAAAGTATAGAAACGGAATCGATTTCCGAAAAGGAGACGGGGATGCCGAGGGATGGCGTCGTCGTGCCCCAGCGTCCCGGACCAATCAATATCGTTATTTTCGGCGCTTCCCCTTCCTTCGGCCGCGTCGTTTTTCCGATCAACCGGGCGATGGAATAGCGTTCGTTGATGGGCAATCGGCCATAGGCGTCAGGATCGACGTAGACGATGCGATTAATGACGTCGGCGCGGCTTTCGCCGATGACTGCGCCTTGGGCTTCGATTACCACGTTTCGCCGGGACAATCCGGCGGGCGGCTCCTTAATCGCGCCGCCTCCCTTGAATTGAAAAGGGCGGCATTGAAGAAGATTGATCTTATAGGAATCAGGTCGAATAAAATTAACCGTGAATTCTATGTCTACGGGATGCAAGTAGGCTTCCGCCAGTGTTTTCAACATTTCGCGCATATCGTTGAGGAAGGCCTCGTGATCGAGCAAGCGCTGGAAGGATAGAAGCCAGGTCCATGTCTCCTTCTTGCCCATTTCACGGGAGAATTTCAATAAATCCTCATCCGGAATAGCGAAAAACTCGCGCATCAAACCTGGACTTTGCTCAACGGCCTCGGAGAAGAGTACCGAAGTCAGTTGATTGGTTTTCAAATTCAAAACATCTACTTTCCGTTGGGAATAGCGGCGGATTTCATCCTGGCCGGTTTCCGGGCGGCGGTCGGGAGCGTTTAAAGCGACGAGTCGGGCGTAATCGTCGTTATTGCGCGTCACGGCGCGGCTGCCTAGTCCAAAAACGAGGCGAAGCGCGCCAGCTTCCGGTTTGATGATCTCGCTCCAAGCGTAAGGATTATAGGACAATCCTACGCCGGCGATTTGGGGATAGAATAGATCGCCGTAACGCGCGCCGGAAACCCGCTGCACCAAGAGCGCCATTTGCTCATCCTGCTCCAGGTTGCCGCGCCGGGCGCGATAGGAAATCACTTCCATGCCCATGCTGCTGGCGTAAATGGTTTTCACGGCCTGAACGAACCGTTCGAGACGCTCCGCCCGCGAACCCTGATTGGCGCAGAAAACGCTCTCGTATTTCCCCGCGAACATATTGCCGTAGGAATCTTCCAACAAACTGCTGGAACGCACGATGATGGGAGACTGCCCATAATAATCGAGCATATTCTCGAACCGTTTAATGATGTAATCCGGAAAATGGCCTTGCAGGATGCGGCGTTGGGCTTCCTCGGCGCCGTCAAGATAAGCGGAGGGATCCTTTTGCTTCTTGCGCGCCCACCAGCAATCGTTTAAAACGAGATAGGTATAAAACACTTCCGAGGCGATGTAAAAAGAGTCGTGGGCTTCGAGAATTTTCTCCCATCGGGGAGATTTCATTTTCATGATTTGTCGGGAGATAAGCATTCCCACCGATTTGCCGCCGATGTAGCCGGTTCCGATCATCCGCTTGCGAATGCGCAAGAGATCGCCCAAGTTCAAGTATTGCTCCGCCAGCCGCAGGATTTTTTCCTCACGCGATATCGCCATGCGCAGCAGACGCTGGAAAATCGGCGCGACTTTGTCCGAAGAACATTCTCCACGCTTATATTCCTCCCATACTTCTTCCGCATGGAGAAATTCCCGGTTCCATACTCCTACCTGATAACTGGCCGATTCCAAACCGGTCCAGGGAACGGAAGTCAACACTTCGGCGACCACGGCGCTATGAGTAACGGGAAGGAATTGATCCCCCCGCCAGATATGAAGCATGTGGATCGTGGGCGAATAACGTTGAAACACTTTTTGCGGGTGGATATAGAACTCGCCATGATAACGATAAACATCGATAAAGATCTGCGTCGTTTCGGCGATGGGAGCGGCGGCGTGGAAAGAATGATAGTTGCGTAGGACGGCGAAATAGGCGACCGCGCCTTGCTTCAATAGATAAGGACATGTAAGCATAAAGAAATTGCCCACCATGCGATCGCTGTAACATTCCAAAGCCAGCGCCGAAAGCGAATCAAAAACATAAAAACCGCCGCGCCCGTTTCGTTCGATAACATCGTGAACTTTGGTGATGAACAGTTCGAAGCCATCGGATGGAGCCACATAATGAATCTCTGCTCCAGCGTCTTCTGGGATCAACGCTTTGTGACTGGCAAAGCGAAAATAAACGACTTTACGCCCTTGAGCTAGGGCATGGCGGTAGAACGGGTCTACGAACGCCTGGTAATTCTCGACGCCGTCCACTTTCCAGACAATATTGTCTCCCGCAATGATTCCTTGTAGGACGTTGTCTAAACCCGGCAAGCCGGTGCTCAGGGATGAATCCGCTGAATTCATAAGCTAATCCTTGATTGTCCGATATCGTTTATCCTAAATTATAAAATTATAACAAATACGCCGCTATTCTTCTTATAATTCAATTTACCCAGTCAATGATCTTTATCTTGCGGCGTTGGTATTTCAACACCGATTAGAAGAACCATTCATAAGAACAGGAAGGGTCTAATTTTTTTTGCGTTATTGAATCACGAAACCACGAATAGGCTCGAATTCCACGAAATTTTCGAATCACGGATATCACAGATTCTTTTGGATTCCACGGAAAAAAGCATTTCACGATGCGATACCATGCGACAACTTTTTTCCTTTTTTTCGTGTTATTCTTTTTCGTTTCGTGTTTTCGCGATTCGAAACGGCGATTCTAATTGACTTCTTTAACTTTTTAATCCCGGGTAACATGGACTATAAGATAGGCCAATGTCAAAATTCTTCTTGTTCGATTAAATGAGGCAACTCTTTGTAGTGGATCATTTTTTCGAAATCGATCAAGGAAGCGAGAGCATAATTCGCCGTAGGGATGCCCGCTTCCTCAACGGCGGCGAGAGGATTAAGTCCGCCGGTTACGATCAAGCCCATACGGCCTTCCTCGATAGGAAAATCGAGCAAGGACTGGTGAGGCTTGCCTAAAAAAAGCCCTCCCCCCAATCCCAAATCGTCCAACTGGCGGCGCAGTTTTTCCAACTTTTTGAAGGCGGGAGAAGGAACTTCGCGCATACTGGCCCCGATGCGGCCATGGCCGGTGCGGGCCGCTTCGCGGACGCTGGTCAGTTTGCCCTTAATAAAGATTTCCAAGGGATCGAGAGAGGTTCCATTGTAATAAATCAAGTCGGTAAACCGGAAAGGACGGCCTTCATTGATCTCCAATACGCCGCCAAAGACGGAAGTCATGGGGATGCGGGCGGCGAGAAACAAGCCATTGATGGTAACGCTGCACATGGTGCCGACGCCGACTTTGCCGGGCGGAATATAAAAGCCGCCCAATTGCTCGCCCGCCCTCGCCAGGACGATATAATCACCCATGCCCAGTTTTGCTCTAAAAACCGGCATCATTTCCCTAGCGGCGCTGACCAGATGCGTCCGGTCGATAATGGTAACATTCACGACGACAAGACCGTTGCGGGAGGCGGGATTGAAGGTCATCTGACAGGCTAGGGCATCCATCTTGCCCGCCATGAATCCCACCCGCTCATTGACCATCGCGTCGTGGATTTCCTCGAGTCCCTGCGGGGTGATGGCGCGGCCTCCATCCCGTCCGCGTCTTGTGGAAGTAACGACGCCTTCTTTTTCCATTTCCTGGAGGTAAAGACGGATCGTGCGTCCGCAAAGATCGAAGCCGTAATTCTTCATCTCTTCGGCGATGGCGGCGCTGCCGATGGGTTCTTTGGCATCGCGCAGAATCCGCAAAATCATCATTTTTTGTTTTTGATTAAAGTCTTTCAAAGCAGGCATCCTCAATTCATTTAATTGGTCAATATTACCATAAAAAAAAATATAATTCAAGTTTAAATGGAAATAAAACAATATTTTATCGAATATTACGAAACCTTATTCACCGAATTTATACTTTTTTTCCATTTAATGATCTTGCCTCCCATTTCACCCATCCGAAAAATTCCTTCACAGCGCCCCTATGGCTCTCCATTGGACTTCCACAATATAATATGCTCAAATATATTAATTTAACAATATATTATCCAAATGAATATTTCATTTAAAAAGATTTTTTCTTTTTTTCGTTTTATTGCCTTGACAGTATTCTATTTCTTGCTTAATATTGGAAATATAATTCCATTATAAAATGGTTTTATAATACCATTAAAACCATACAATGCCGATTAAACAAACCATATATGGCTTGTTATTGTAAGAAATCTTAACCATGTTCCGCGCCGGGTGCGGAAAGAAAAAGGAGAGAGGCTCATGTCATACGTCAACGATGTCTTGAATTTGGTCGTAAAACGAAACCCCGCCGAACCGGAGTTTCACCAAGCGGTCAAAGAAGTGCTCGAATCGCTGGAACCGGTTGTCAATCGCCATCCGAAATATCAGCAAAACCGCATTCTGGAGCGCATCACCGAACCGGAGCGGGTGTTAATGTTTCGCGTTCCCTGGTTTGACGATAACGGCCAGGTGCAAGTCAACCGCGGATTCCGCATCGAATTCAACAGCGCCATCGGTCCCTATAAGGGCGGCTTGCGCTTCCATCCCACCGTCTATCTCGGCATTCTGAAATTCCTGGGCTTCGAGCAGGTGTTCAAAAACTCACTCACCACTCTTTCCATGGGCGGCGGCAAGGGCGGCTCCGATTTCGATCCCAAAGGGCGCTCCGACAACGAAGTGATGCGCTTCTGCCAATCCTTCATGTCGGAATTGTTCCGCCATATCGGCGCGGCGACGGATGTTCCCGCGGGCGACATCGGCGTGGGCGGACGCGAGATCGGCTTCCTGTTTGGTCAATACAAACGTCTGCGCAACGAGTTCACCGGCGTATTGACGGGCAAGGCGTTGAATTGGGGCGGCTCTCTGATTCGTCCCGAAGCCACCGGCTACGGCGCGACGTATTTCGCCCAGGAAATGCTGGCGACGCGCAACGATTCGCTGAAGGGGAAGGTTTGCGCCGTTTCCGGTTCGGGCAACGTGGCGCAATACACGGTGGAAAAAGTTAACGAACTGGGCGGCAAAGTGGTCTCTCTGTCGGATTCGAACGGAACCGTCTACGATCCAGACGGCGTTGACGCCGAGAAACTAGCGTTCGTTATGGAATTGAAAAACGTGCGTCGTGGCCGCATTAAGGAATACGCCGACAAATATCCCAAAGCCCAGTACAAAGACGGCGAGCGGCCTTGGGGCATCCCCTGCCAGTGCGCCTTCCCCAGCGCCACGCAAAACGAAGTCGGCGCCGAAGACGCGAAGACGTTGGTGAAAAACGGCTGCTTCGTTATCAGCGAAGGGGCCAACATGCCCTCCGAACCCGGCGCGATCGATGTATTCCTGGAAAACAAAGTACTGTATGGCCCAGGCAAAGCGGCCAATGCGGGCGGCGTAGCCGTCTCCGGCTTGGAAATGGCTCAGAACTCACAATTCATGTCCTGGACGCGGGAAGAAGTCGATTCAAAGCTGCAAAACATCATGAAAACGATTCACGCCAACGCCTTCAATACGGCGCAAGAATACGGCTGCTCCGGCAACTACGTCGTGGGCGCCAACATCACGGGCTTCGTCAAAGTAGCGGATGCAATGATTGATCAGGGCTTAGTGTAATTGGAATCGATTGGATAATCGTTCTATCAAGGAAAGGGGCGGTTCCTTATAGGCCGCCCCTTTTGCTTAATACCCCTTGATTTCAATATCCGCATATTCTACGTAGGAATTATACGTTCCAACTCCAAAATGGCCTTTAAGCGGCTGTTGGACATTCAACGACCATTCTTTATTCCCATTAATATATCCTTCCGCCAGGTTCCGGCTCGAATCCAACACGAACCAAATATCATACCATTTGCCGAACTGGAGATCGAAATTCAATATCGTATTACCCATAGATACACTATAGTAAGTTTTCGGTTTCAAACCCTTACAATATTTGCAGCTGATCCGATGAATATTCGAACCGCAGATATCCCAAACATAATAGCTGTCAGGAGAAGAGAAGCCAAAGACGATGTGGAATCCTAAGTAGCCATTGGAGCGGGCGCGCAACCTCATTTCCCCTTTTTCGATTATCGGAGCAAAAAGGAGAATAGATTGTTGCACTCCGGAATCGGTCTGGCGGATCGTTCCCGCCTCCATTTCCCAGGCGTTTCCGCTCAAAGCCATGACTTGTTCGGGAGTTTGAATGAGTTCCAACCCTTTAAGGCATTGCGTAGACCAACTCTTATTCTCGGAAATATTGGATTCGAGGTCTTTTGGGATAACTGAAACCATCTTACCGTCGATCCAGGTCATGAGCGCAGGTTTAACCGTAGTTTCTTTGGATTCGTTCTCTCCATCCATCCTGAAAGTAAAAATCGTTTCGCTATCTTTTTTCTGCTGAATGAACGCCATAACGTCATTGAGGTTTTTGAGATCGGCTCCAATACCGATTTTGCGGCGATCCAACGCCGTAATGACATCTCCCGGCTTCAATCCCGCTTGAAGAGCTGGAGATTCGGGATCGACTGCCGTGATTGTCAGGCCGGGAGGATCTTCCTTGCGCAAAATCATGCGTAAACCAAGACTATACGTCTGGGAAGGAGTCCACTGGGTAAGAATCCGCGATGCGTCGAACGACTCTACAACCAAGCGAGTACCGCCGGATTTTTGCAGATCGTTTACCCAGTCGGAGCGGCTTTCCCAGATTTCTCCCGTCCAGCCCAGGTTGATGACATGATCGTTATCCAGAACGCCGGAAGCGCGGACGATGGGAACGTATTCGCCGTAGATTTTACGTAATGCGTAATGATATTCCCGCTTCGTCGCCATCGGCGAAGCTTGCTCGTTGGAAAGTTGGTACTCGAACGGCTCGTTCGTCGCCGGACAGAGTAAAAGCGAATAATCGGATAGGAAATTGGGAAACAAGTCTTCCAGACGGTATGGATCCTTTTGCTTTTCTTTCCAGTATTTATCCAAAGCGCAGGCGATTTCCAGCAAATTTTTCCGCGTCTTGGCGTCAGGGTCGTCCAGCGTATGTCCGCGAAAATATTCCCCTTCCCATATTTGGCCGCTGAAATATATTTCGCCCCCATAACTAAGGTTGAGCGAGCGGGTGTAATTGCTGATATAACGTACGACGGGAACCTTGTCGCCATATTCCACGAGTTGCTCCGTTTTCCTTTGGCGCATCGTCAGGCTTTCGAAAAGGATTCCAGGATTGAATTCATAAAGGAAATCGCATGTCATTTTAGGAGCGCATACCGGTATAAAGAATTCGCTTGGTCCCATGCCGCTCGTTTCCCGCAAGAGCGATTCGTCCTGCAGATAGGCGGGATATAAATCCGATAGCCATTGGGGCAATTGGCCGTCATGATCTTTTTTGAAGCGCGTTAGGGCGATGCTGATTCTCCGGAATTTCTTCTTGATTTCCTCCATATCCTCCCGTTCTTTCGGCGTCCCCAAACGGTCATAGAGAAATTTACGGGAAACATCGTTTTCGGCGGCGCTTGTCTCCGTTTTCCGATTTTGAATGCTTGCGAATCCCTTTTTGATTGGCGTCATCGGCTTTTCGATTTCATCGAGGGAAACGCCTAAAACCTCCGCAACTTTCGAATGCGCTTCGTCTCCGTAAAGATTCAATGCCAAGACTTTGCCTTCTTTATCGACGAGTAAATTGCAGGGCGTCTTTTCTATGCCAAACAATTTCGTAGGGCGATTCTCGCCCAAATCGGAATTCATCATCATCAGCCAGGGGATATGCCATGCGGCGCCGAAATCGAGCGCGTCATATTTCGAAATGTCGAGACAAACGCTCAACATCTCCAATCCCTTGCTTTCTAAACGCTTGAATAGGACGAGAGCGTCTTTCGCCAGATCGTCGGTTTTGGCCTGGCCGCACGTCCAAAAGGAGATGAGAAGAACCTTGCCCTTCAATGGCCGAAACGAAGCTTTGGTTCCCTCAATGCTGACGAACGAAACATCCGGCAACGTATTTCCCAATTCGGGAGGACTTTGTAAAGCGACTAAAGCGGGAAGAAAAATAAATAGCGTAAATATTCCTAAAAGATAATGGATGCGGCGATACATAAGGCTCCCCCATGAGCGATTTTGTATTACAAAGCTGGCATTCCGCTTGAAACCTGTTTTAAATATTCGTTCCATCAATACGATAACGTTTCAATTTCGCCGTCGAATCGTTTCCGGCAAAGCGGCGGCTCGATTCGCATACTTTAACATAGTATCGCGAAATTTTGCATCTGCACGCATTCAATTGGCTTTCGATCTTGCGAGCTCGAAATTAAGTAAATAGATGAAAGCCATGTATGAATAAAGGGTGGACGTAAGATTGTTATTGTCCCTATGCGATGTCTTTTCAAGCGTCGAAGTTGACAAGCGGCGGCCTTCCATGAAACAATCGTTGGCGAATAAAATCGCCAAATTCCTATTCTTTTGGAAATTGGATTAAATTGGTTTCAAGAGTCGGCGCGATGCGGTTTTTTGTTGTGCGGAAGAACATTTTTGGATTGGGTCTGTTGGCAATTATAGTCCTGGCAGGCGCTGCGTTATCGATATCCAATTATCGAAGAAACAATGCCGAAAAATGGTTTGAAGGTCCGGTTCGAATTTGTCCCCGCGAAACGCCTCTCTTTTACGAACCCGCCCATTATCGCCTGCTGGGAGCATCTTCGCGTGAAGAAATCTCAGCCAAAGATATAGAGCCAAACGGCGCGGCGAATCTAAACACGAAGGCGGAATCCGATGAGATTCCTTGGGTGGATGGAGAAGGCCGGGATGAAGTCCAGGCTACGATCCATGAGAAAAACCAGCGAGAAGACCCCCATTTAACTCGTTTGCGATACGATTCCTGCTATAAGGAACGCAAGCCTTTCCGCACTCTCCAACTGATTGCGCCCGAAGACGGTTCTCTCTTTCCTTCCAACATATGTCCGCCGTATGTCGAATGGGAAGACCCTCATAACCAATGCTGGCAGGTTTGCGTTCAAGTGGAAGGCGACAACCGTTCCTATGCTTTCGTTACGCAGGAGAGGCGATGGCGGTTTCCCGAATCGTTGTGGAACGATTTAAAAAAGAACGCCGTCGAAAAATCGATTCGCCTTCAAATCAAAGCCGTCCGGCTGGACGAATCGGGGCGAAGGATAGGCGATATTCAGGCCACGGAACCTATCTCAATCCGCATTTCGCGCGATCCCGCCGATCCTTATATTATGTACCGCTTGGTGGTTCCGCCGTTCAACACATTCAAAACTCCCGAAATCTATTTGCGGGATATCCGGCAAGATGAACCGAAATTATATCTCTCCACTCGTCGGGAATATTGTTTGAATTGCCATAACTTTTCTTCGAAAAAGGGATCGAGCGGCAAAATGGCGATTCAAGTGCGCAGCCTGGTTAAAAACGTCAACAATCTTCCCACCTATCTGGCTATATACGATTTCGATAAGAGAGAAGGCTTCAAAATCAAACTACCTTTCGAAATTCAAATGACCACGTTTACGGCCTGGGCGCCCGATGGGCAAAAAATCGCTTATTCCGCCAATCAGAAACTGGTGGCGCTCAAACCCCTCGTTTACGAGACGCAACTAGCCGCTATCGCGACGTCGGATATTGCTATTTACGATGTGGATCGAAACGATACTTACCTGGTTCCAGGCGCTTGCGATCCGAATCTTTTGGAAATTTACCCGCAATGGACTCTGGACGGGAAGCGTTTGATTTTTTCCCGCAGCCCGTTAGGAGCGCATCCGGCGCAGATTCTATACGATTTGTATTATGTGGACTTGGACGCTTCGCCGCCGCAGCCCAAACCGGTTCCCGGCGCGTCCGGCAATGGGCATTCCAATGTCTTCTCCCATTATTCGCCCGACGGCCAATGGTTTTCGTTCTGTCAATCCAGCGGCGGCGATCTTATCCGCGCTTCAAGCGATCTCTATCTTCTGCCCGGCGATTGGAACGGTCCTGCTCGCCGCTTGGAATGCAATGTGGATTATGCGACGGATTCCTGGCATAGTTGGAGTTCCAACAGCCGCTGGATCGTCTTCTCCTCCAAACGCGAGGGTGGAGTGTACGCCTATTTATATTTCACGCACATTGACGAGCAGGGACGCGCCTCTCCAGCGGTAGCGCTCCCAATGACGGAACGTCCCATAGCCAGTTTCAATATTCCGGAATTCATCGAGGAACCGCCGCCTGTGGATGGGGACGCCATTTTCGACGCCATCCGGGTGGAGGCCTTGCCGCGCATTGCGCAGTTGCGAACCGTTACTGGCGAACCTACGAATCAATCTTATGGCCAAGAAGAACAAAAAAGCGAATAACGATTCTCTACCAGCCGCGCCGGGGCGGACGAGAATCGCCTACGTCAGCGAAGCGATGCGGCGCTATCCGTGGGCGTGGGCTTGGCCTTTGATCGCTTTAATTACCCTTTTCGTTTATAGTCCGTTTTATTCCGCAACGCTTTTTATTAGCCATGAGAATAGTATTCTGCGTTTGCCGCTTCTTTCTCACGCTCGAAATATCCCGCAAATATTCAGCCGCGATTTTCTGCTTTATACTGATGGGCAATATCGGCCTCTCTCTTACGCCGTGATCGCCTTGGCGCGAACTTGGGTTGCAGCGGATTGGACGATTTTTTGGAATCTATGGATGGCTGGTTTTCATATCGTCAACGCCTGTTTGCTTTTTTCCATCCTGCGTTGGTATACGCCGAAGATTTCAACGGCGCTGATAACGGCGCTCGTTTTCGCCTTGCATCCGCTGAGCGCGGAAACTGTCGACAACATCAATCATTATCCTATTCTCTTGTCGTTGACTTTGATCCTTTCCTCCTTGCGATGCTATCTCGCCTATTCGAATACGAAAAAGCGGGGATGGTTCGCCGCCGCGCTGGCTTTTTATCTTCCTGCGCTCTTTTGCGCACGTCCGGCGTTTACGTTGGGATTTATTTTGTTAATCAATGAATTATTTATCCTTCCATCGGCGGGCAAAAAACGCTTGTATCGGATCGCCCCTTTTTGTCTGCTTCCACTTCTTCTCTCTCCGGCCTGGTTGACGTTAAACCCGCATCCTTTGCATTACCGGTATATCCCCCTTGAGGGGAGTTCGTTATGGGACGGCCTTTTCACCGTTATCGGCGGGACTGGCGTCTATCTTCGCGGATTGTTATTGTCTTCCGGTATTCCCGGTTTTCTTCATGAAACCGTCGAGAAAGTATTTTCCTGGCGGCATCCGTTATTGATTTTTTGGGGAATATTCCATATCGCGGCGCTGTCCGCGATTCTGTGGTTGCTGAAGCGCCGTTCGTTGGCGGCGTTCGGCCTTTCGATCATGTATATCGGATTATTGCCTTACGCCTCCGTCGCCTATAACCGGGTAACGGATTATATCGCCTGGAGTTATTTTTACCTTCCTTTAGTTGGATGGTCCATCATGATCGGGGGGCTATTCGGCGCTTTGTTCAACCGGAAAAGGAAAGAGATCGCCGCGGCGGGACAAATCGCGATGCTGGCGTTGGTTGTTGTATGGAGCGGGTGGAGTTTACATATCAACTCGCTAACCCGCCATCCCATCGAATATTGGAATCGAATTTTCGAAAAGGACTCCCGATGCAAATCGGTGTTGATCGAATTGGGACAATCGCTATTGGCGAAGAATAATCTCTCTTCCGCTCTGCACGATCTCTTTTCGCCTTACGTCGAAGATGTCAGAGAACCTTGCCTTCTTATGGCTCGTTATTATAACGCCGTCGGCGAACGGCTCGCCGCCGCCATTCATCTTCGTTTTTGCATCGGCATGAAAAGCGCGGGCCTCGTGTTCGGCAGGGAAAGCATGGCGGCCGCCGACCTTCTGCTTTCCGCCGGAGCTTTAGATCATGCGGAAGATCATCTAGGGAAAGTGTTGATGGTCGATCCCGCCAACGCCTCCGCGATGGTTCGCTTGGCGAAAATTTGGCTATTGAAAGGCCGCGTAATGGAAGCCAAGCAATTGGCGCGGCAAATCGCAAACCTTGCCCCCGATTTCGAGGAAGGATTGCGCTTGGATCAAGAGATTCGCCAATTCGAACAGAAAAATCAAGACAAAACCATGATGTATATGATTAATGCGCCGTCTCCCGATTGGCTGAATTACGTTCTGGATCAGGAACGCTCTCCCAGCTTGCGCCGCGAGATTATCTCCTTGAGCCAACGCGCCGATCCCAATGACGCCATCATTTGCATGGAAGCCGTCATCGCCTTGCTGGAAAATGAAGATTACGCCGAGGCGGCCAAGAAGGCGAAATTAATCGCACAATCGTTGCCCAATTACCCGATGGCTTTGGCTGTAGCCTGCGCCGCTTTGGCGGCGGGAGGCGAGAGTAAGGAAGCGATTCCTTACGGCTATCGCGCCGTCTCGCTGTCGAATCGAAAACCCTTCGCCTGGCAATCGCTGGCGATGGCTTATGCTCTTAAGGGAGAATTGGACGAAAGCGACCAGCCTTTTATCCAAGCCATCGAAAGCGATCCGTCGCTCGCTTCCCAATTCTACTACAATCTTGGCCTGCAAAAACAAAAAGAAGGAAAAATCGCCGAAGCCATCGCTTCGCTGGAGAAATCCGTTAAAGCCTCTCCCAATAATCTGCAAGCTCAACAAGCGTTGGGAAAGGCGTCCTTATACGCCCAAAATTCCAGCGGCGCCATCGAGAAACTGCTGTTATCCTTGAAAACGAAGCCCGACGACGCGTCTACCCTTGCCGATTTGGGCCGCGCTTACATGAAAGAGAATCAAATTGAGAACGGCGTTCGCTCCTTCCAGACCGCCGTGAAGATCGAACCGGAAAATGCGCTCTACCATTATTATTTAGGTTCCGCGTACAATCGGAACCAACAAAAAAAAGAAGCGCTGCATGAATTCCGCATCGCCGTCCAATTGAAGCCGGACGACGTCGAAGTTCGCTTCGCCTTGGCCAATACGCTTTTCGCCGCCCAAGAATACTCGGAAGCGAGCGAGCACTATCGAATCGTCGTTCGCCAAAAGCCGGATTACCCTTACGTCCACGCCAATTTGGGAACGATTTTCCAAACGCAAAACAAACTGGACGAAGCGATCCAGGAATATCGGGAAGAAATCCGTTATTACCCGAAATTCGCCGACATCTACAACCGGATTATCCGAATTTGTCTACAAAAAGGCGACCGTCCAAATGCACTTGAAACGGAACGGCAAGCTAAAGAACTTGGACTCGAACTCAGTCAGGATATCATAGCGAAACTGCATGAAACTGCGGCGAAAGAATAGGGCGCAACGAGCTGTTCTATCAATAGAACGCATCATTCATTCAAATCAAAAGGGGAGAATTCGCGGCGATAGCGATTTCTCCCCTTTCCTTTATGATCCTATTTTCATTTTCCTGCTGATATCTTGATGAATTTCACTTCATTGGGGCGAAATTCCGTTTTGTTGATTCGTCTTTTTACTGGTTCTTCCAATACATTCACTTCATCGATCCGGCGGATGGAGGCGCGGCTGTCTTTAAAATCCAGCGCCGCCTTTTCGCCTTCCAATTCCCGCAATTGCAGGACGATTCCCTTGCCGTAGCGGGCGGGATGAGCGTCGACGAGCAGAAGGTTGGGAACGTCGAGATTCAACGCAGAAAAGGCGAGCGCTTTGTTCTGGTTGGGAGAAGGAGAGGACGGCAGCACGCGGGAAGCCAACGGAACGCGGGCGCCCCAGCCGAAGCGGGAAGCGGCGGCGTTGCGGCT